>CBFDDG010000239.1:0-7705 GCA_965603505.1 uncultured Phycisphaerae bacterium
CTCAGGCCTCCGCAGCTTGCCGTTTCTTCGCCGCTTTCTTCGGGTGTATGAACTCCGGGACCCGGCGGATCTTGCCTTCCGCATTCACGCAGGCCAGGACACTGGACCCCTCCGCCAGGAGCAGGCTGGTGCTCCGCCGGGTGAGCCGGTACGTATGCTCGACCTTGCCCGGCGTAATGTTGGAGCAGGTGGTTTCCAGCAGCAGTTCTTCATCGTAGAAGGCGGGCCGGCGAAACTTGATGCGCATCTCGGCGACCACGAAGAAAATTCCCTGGGTCTCAAGATCCCTGTAGGCGATGCCGTCGGCGCGGAGCAGCTCTGTCCGCCCCATCTCGAACCAGACCGGGTACACGCTGTGGTGGACCACGCCGCCCTTGTCCGTCTCGGCATATCGCGGGGCGATTGTAATCGTATGGCTCTGCATTGTCGTCCGTTCGTAAGACCCCATATTCAATTGGGCGTCAGAATAGCATATGTGACGTCATTTGCAAGGCACCGTTCCGTGTCCCGGCGGAGGTCGTGCACGCTCCCCCGGAGGAGCGGTCGAGACTTCTGCAGACACCCTGTACCTGCCCGGAATTCCGCCTTGCGGCAGGGGCCTTGGAGTGTCCGAGATTCCTGAAAAATAAGCAAAAAAACTCTTTACGGGGGTCTCGCTGAGGGGTATAGTAAAGAGGCAGGTTGAGCCTTCAAGCCCCTGCGTGTTATCTCGCTTTTCCTCTCCCTCCGCCGCGCAGGGGCTTCTTAAGACATCTCTTGCAGTCTCCCCTCGGAAATCTCCCTGCGTGGGTCGCACTTTGACCGCTGCCTCGGCCTCTTCGGATAGGAGCGCTTCGATGCAGGGGCAATCCGACCTTGAGCCGGCAATGGGCCGGTCTTTGGGGTCTCTCGCATCTCTCGCGTGTCTTTTTCGAGGAATTCGGGAAAATATGTAACGGTTCCTTTCCGGGAGCGTCAATATTAATGATGACCATGAGAATTGGGGGGGCGTTTGTGATGTGCTGTTGTGTGGCCGACGCGGCGGAGGTCGGCCTTTTTTGTTGCTTTGCAGACCGGCCGGGCGTATCATACATCTCCTATGCGAATTCCATTGACGAGGTACGGATTGCCCGAGGTGGCCGTCTGCCCGGCGGTCGTGGCCATGCTGATGGCCGCTGTCGCCGTCTTTGCGCCTGCGCTGCTGCCGTTGTGGGCGATTGCCGTTTTGGAGGGCATCCTGGGGGTCGTTCTGGTCTGGGCCCTGCTGTTCTTCCGGGACCCGCACCGGGAGACGCCGCAGGATGATGCATTGCTGTTGGCGCCCGCCGACGGGAGAATCACGGATGTGGAAAGGGTCGAGGAGACCGACTTCATCGGAGGACCGGCCCTGCGGGTCGGCATTTTCCTGAGCCTCTTCGACACCCATATCAACCGCGCTCCGTGCGATGCCCGGGTGGAGAGGATCACCCACCGCCGGGGCCGGTACGTCAATGCGATGAATCCGCTGGCCGGGAAGGTCAACGAATCCAACAATGTAGCCATGGTGCGGACGAACCACCCGGAAGACCGGCTCGTTGTGCGGCAGATCAGCGGGGCCGTGGCCCGGCGCATCGTTTGTGCCGTCCGGGAGGGCCAGCGGCTTGCCGGCGGAGAGCGATTCGGCATGATCAAGTTCGGGTCGCGGACCGAACTCTATCTGCCCGCAAGCGAGCGTGTGGACTGCATGGTCCGCCCGGGAGATAAAGTCAAGGCGGGGGTTACCCCGCTCGTGAGATATCTGGATTTATGAGTGCCCTGTGCGATTTCCGCGTCGGGCAAGCTTGGCCCGTTGCCGGAAGTCATCAATCCAAGGGTGAATAGCAAATACGACATGGTACACAGGAAATGGCGAAAACCCAAACCGGATAAAGGGCGGCTGTTTCGGCGCGTGCGCAAGCAGCGTGTCAAGTATATTACCGTTCTGCCGTCACTGATCACGATCCTTAACGGGGTCTTTGGTTTCACGGCGATTGTCTTGGCGAGCCGGACCACTGGGACGGACGAGGGGGGGATGTCCAGCTTCACCTTAGCCGGATACATGGTGCTGCTGGCCATGTTTGCCGATATGCTCGACGGCCGGTTGGCCCGCATGAGCCAGAGCACATCGAGCTTCGGCGGTCAGCTCGACAGCCTCTGCGACCTGATCAGCTTCGGCGTCGCCCCGGCCTTTCTCATGCTCAAACTCGCGGAGAGCAAGCTGGATCTGGGCACGATCTTCAGCGGGGGGCTCCTGCATCGGTTTATCTGGCTGGCCGCATTGGCCTACATCAGTTGCGCCACCATCCGACTGGCCCGTTTCAACGTGGAGAACGATGAAAACGAGGCGGCCCATATGAGTTTCATCGGCCTGCCGAGCCCCGGGGCCGCCGGCGTCGTGGTCAGTCTGATCATCTTCCACCAGGAGAAGGTCCCGGACCTTGACCTGATCGTTTATGTACTGCCGTTTATCACGCTGGGCGTGGCCATTCTCATGGTCAGCCGCGTTCGGTATCCGCACGTCCTGAACGTGTACCTGAAGGGCAAGAGACCGTTTGGCTATCTGATTCGTGTGCTCTTTTTCCTCGGGTTGGTGACGTGGGACGTGCAGACGGCGCTGGTGCTCGTCTTCGGGATCTTTGCGGGGGGCAGTTTTGCCAAGTGGGTCTACTATAAAGTCATTCCCAGGCGCAGCCGGTTTCTGCTCGGCCATCAGGCGCCGGCAGTGGATGTGGTGCCAAATCCCGGCGCGCACGATTGACGCCATCATGGGCCGGCTTGTTTTCGACTACCGCATCTCGCAAGTTCCGCGACTATCCGGGGTAGAGATTGCTTCGTCGCTGTGCTCCTCGCAATGACATGAACAGGCCATTGCATGTCATTGCGAGCGAAGCGAAGCAATCTATGGTCGCACGATTTCTGAAATGCGCTACTACTCCATCGAGGATCGCCGCAAGCGGGTGCGCGTCTACTGCAGGGCCCCGGCCGGAATGTGGAAGGGCCCGCTCTGCGGCGCGGGGCTGCTTTGCCTCTCTTGACCCCGGCCGCCCGGCTGGTTGATCTGGTGGTAGTAATCCACCGCTTTGGCGAGGCGGCTCAGCGTTTCCCGACCCTCCTCGCTGGCCTCCAGACCGACGATCTGCAGACCCAGACACAGGCCCGTCCGGTCCGCCGTGGGCAGGACGCTGCGAATCTGGGCGTTGAACATCAGCGGTGTCTCGTTGGGCATCGGGGTGAACCGCACGCCCATGAATTGTCCCTTGTGAAAGTCCGATTCGTTCGCAGCGCCGGATTCCTCGCCGACGCCGCGCTTCCGCGGGACGGCCACCAGGGTGCCGCCGGCGGAGATATCCACCAATCGACCTTCATAGTACGTGCGTGGGGCGTCCGTGGGCACGCGTCTCATCGTACGGTGCCAGAGGGCGACATGGACCTTGAGCGAGCCGGGGATATTGACCCGGAAGTAGCTTCGCCTTTGGATGACGCCGAGGCGCTGGGGTGCGGCCAGAACGATGGTGCCGCCCGCGTCCGCGTCCGACGAGGGCTCGAGACCGACCACGGTCGTATCGAAGACGAACTTGCCGTAGGCGTGCTTGAAGTTCAGACCGACGGGCTGATCGATCCGGATGTTGATCGGGTGCAGTTTGCCCGAGGAGCGGCAACCTTCGACGTACAGCCTGTCGTCCACCAGCTCCTTCATGACCACTTTCGACACGTGCCACTTGTCTCGTGACAGGTACGACATGATGGCCGGCGACTGACTCTGGATGACCGTCTGGAGCACCGCCTGAGACTCGTGCCCCTCGAGCGTGACGATCTCGCTCATATCAACCTCCCTTGCCTGCGATTGCCCGTCTTCTGGAGGAAGTGTAGGCACCCTGCACCCCACCCAGTCTTGCCCGTGTGTCGGCAAAGAGGGCCCGCCGAGCGAACCCGTCTAAAGTATACGTAAGGATCCGGTCGCATACAAAAGGCACATGGAGCCGAATCGGCTGCGCGCGCCCAGTTGGGTGTACGACAAGATCGTGGCAAACGCCCCGGATGTCATTGCGAGCCAGCCGAAGGCTGGCGCGGCAATCTGGGACCCCAAACGCATCCTTTCGCGTTTGGGAACCCTCTCAACCCCTGGCCTTCTCCGAGATTGCTTCGTCGGCGTACGTCTCCTCGCAATGACATCCTTCTTATCCTGACTCGCCACTTCCTTGTCGTGCACCCGCCCAGTTGTCTTTCGTGGCCTGTGGTTGCCCTCGTCGCGGAAATCGATTATCCTGAGACGCGAATGCCCGATGGCGCATCAATCCATTTCCGAACGGTCTTATCGGGCCCAGTAGCAGTCCAAAGGGACATTGACAGGGGTATAGGACAGCGACACGATGCGTGTAGAGCAATTGGGACTTGGACTTCTCTGGTACGCCGTGCTCATCATCTCGCTGACGTTCCACGAGGCGGCCCACGGCTTTGCCGCCCTGCGGCTCGGCGATACGACGGCGCGCGATGCCGGCCTGGTCACGCTCGATCCCGTCGCGCACATCCGCCGGTCGCCGTTCGGCATGGTGGTCATTCCGATTGCCTCCTTTCTCATCGGCGGCTGGATGCTCGGCTGGGCCAGCGCCCCATACGACCGCGACTGGGCGCACCACAACCGCCGCAAGGCGGCGCTCATGGCCCTGGCGGGACCTGCCGCGAATCTCGCGCTCATCCTCATTGCGGCGATCCTCATCCGCGGTGGCATGCTCCTCGGCGTATTCGAGCCGCCTCAGAGCGTCACGTGGGAGCGCGTCACGGCGGCGCAATCCACGGGTCTGGCCACTGGCGTAGCCATTACCGTTAGCATCCTTTTCTCCCTGAATCTGATCCTTCTGATCTTCAACCTGCTGCCCCTGCCCCCGCTCGACGGCAGTGAGATCATTTCCCTGTTCCTCGACGACCGCACGGCCGAACGCTACCGTCAATTCCTCGCCCAGCCGGGCGCCGCCATCATCGGCCTCGTTATCGCCTGGCACCTCATCGGCTTCGTCCTCGGCCCCGCCCAAACCCTCGCCCTGAACCTCCTCTATCCCGGCGCCGGATACCACTAACCCGGACCGACGGCCCAGAGGTCCGTAGCTTCGCTTAATATCCGCTGCAGGAACGCCGATGAGCAGCCAAGAGGCAGACAGGTGCCACAACTTACGAGATTCGCCCACGAAAATATCCGAAGCCTCTTGAAGACTCGATATAGCACGTTACAATTGTGTACACATGCAGGATTGTGGAGTCTCGTAGCAAGTTCGTAATCTTTTGTGCGCGGCCTGTCATGAATACTATTCAGCAGAACCTCAGAGGGTTGGTTTCGGAGTTCAGGGATCGGGGCGCAACGCGCGTCTTCCCCTCATTTGGGCCAAAGCTTGCGCAGAGCCTCAGATGGCAGGAGCCGAGTCACCTTGCACGTACGGCGTCGCTCAAGAAAAAGGGCCTTCCGTTCGGAATCACACAGACATTCCTTGGGGAACAACCGGCATTATTCTTCGTCAGTCATGGTCGAAGCCAAACCGACGGAGTCCTAGGAAAAGCGGCGCTCTGTGCCTATCATTCTGCTATCGAATGGGGAGTCGTCACCAACTTCTCCGAGACTGTTGTGTTCAATTCGCATTGGGTCAAGAATGGTGACTGGTTCAGGTTCCCCACAATCCCGTTTGTCGACTTGCTGAAGTGGACTGAGCTGTTTGAAGCCTTGACGCCTGAAGGTGTTCGGGAAGGGCGTATCGAACGCTTGGCGCATTTACAGGCCAAACCGGATGAGATCCTAGTTCCGGTCGATGATCACCTCGTCGATTCACTTGATGCTTGGCGGGAGGAGGCGTTGAGGTTTGCCCCGTCGGCCGAGAGCGTAGATGCAACACTCCAGCAACTGTTCGCTCAGTTCTTTGTGCTACGCGCAGTAGAGGATAGGGGACTTGCTCGCGGAGTCGAGCGGCTATCCAGTTGTATCGGAGAGACGGGCTGCCTCAACATGGGTCAGCTCCGCCACATATTTAGAGACGCCAAGAGGCACATCCAGAGTGAGCTCTTTGAGCAGGGACTTGCCGGCGACATACCAGAGTTCGTGCTATCCGGAATCATCCAGGACTTGTATCAGCCAAAGAACTTTCCGATCAGCGGAGTTCGATACAATTTCTCCTGGATAGAAGCAGATGTGCTGGGCAATGCTTATGAGAAGTACCTTTCGTCAGTGCTGGTGCCTTCAAGACGAAGGGATCCTCAACTAGTCCTCTTTGAACAACCACTGAGGGAGGTGCAAAGAGTATCGCGTAGAAAGGTGGGGGGAGTCTACTATACGCCAGAGTTCATAGTACGCTACTTGACGGAGAGGGCACTTGACTCTTTCTTTGGAAGCAATGGCAGCGGGAGAGATGCGGTCTTGCCCAATATAGTCGATCCATCTTGTGGCTCCGGATCGTTCCTTCGTGCTGCAGCAGACTCTCTAATTCGTCGGCTTCGCAAGAAGAACAAAAACAAGAACTGGGGCCGTGAGCTTGTGGAGAAGCGTGCTATTGTGGGCATTGACATCGACCCAAGGGCCGTAACACTTGCTCGCTTGTCTTTGTGGCTTAGGCTCGCCGAGGAGCCTAAGCCTCTTCCCCTCCCCACGCTTAAGAGCAGTGTGGTGTGCGGAGATTCATTAAAGACCTCCACATGGAATGGGCTCCCGAAAACCTATGACATCGTTCTTGGCAATCCGCCCTTCTTGGCTGCGACTGAGGCTCAACTGGCGACGGGGCTGCGCAAGGAATTCCGGTCCGCGCAAGGGCGCTTCGATCTTTCCTCTTTGTTTGTAGAACGCGCCATAGCAAGACTGAAGGAAGGGGGGTGTTTGGGGTACGTTATTCCCAACAGGCTGTTCAGGAATACATATGCTGCGGAGGTCCGAAGACTCGTAACTGAGACGATGTGCATTCTCACCCTTGTGGATTTCGGCAGTACCGAGGTTTTCTCTGGTACCAGTACGTATATTGGCCTCATTCTCGCCGTGAAGGAGTCAAATGCCGATACGAAGAGACGGATTAGGGTGGTAGACGTGAATAAGCTGCCCTTAAGGTTTCCCGGCGTGATGCTTATGTCCGGTCAACAGACTGCCCAGGTGAGGATGCCGTATTTCAGAGCATACGACGCTCATCATCCAAAGGGTGAGGGTCCATGGAGCCTACTATCCGACAGGGAAATACAGCTAAGGGTTCAACTGCAGAGTGACAATCCACTGCTGGAATCACTTGCGACGGTTGTGCAGGGAATCAAAACTGGAGCCAACGATATCTTTGTGTTAAACGTGGGCAAATCCTTAGGTTCGGGTTTGTGCGAAGTAACGAATGGATTTGGTGAACACCATCGGATCGAGGAAGGCCTTCTAAGGGCGGTCGTATACGGTTCGCAGATCCAGCGTTACGATGTAATTGAATCAGATCAATTCCTTCTCTATCCCTACTCCTTGGATAGGCCAATCCCCGAGAATGAACTGAAGAATACATATCCTGCCACGTATGAATACCTGCTGAATTATCGAGATTTCTTGGCCCTGAGGAGCGGCATCCGAAATACATCCTGCGCATGGTATGAACTTGTGAGAAGACGCCAGACCACTTGGCTTGAGGCGAAAAAACTACTAATACGAGAACTGGCTACATACCCCTGCTTTGCATTAGACGCTTGCGGGGGAACGTACCTAATCGGGGGC
>CBFDDG010000240.1:0-7632 GCA_965603505.1 uncultured Phycisphaerae bacterium
CCCCGGCCAGGGCCTCTTCAACTGGGGCGTCACCTGGAAGAAACACAAGAAATACGCGAGCCTCGCTGACGTGCGAAAGGAACTCTCGCTGACCGAAGGCGGCAAGGTCGCCGAGTTCCGCGTCCAGGGCTCCTCCGCCCTCGATTTCCGCGCCCCGGCCGACAGTCCCGCCTTGAAGATGGACTGCTATCCTCGCGGCCCTGCCCCCGGCGTCCTGCTCGGCGCGCTTCCATAAACGTGCATACTATGGCTATGCAGGCTTCTTTTGTCTCTTAATAATCTCCGCCAGTGATCTCAATGCCTGATTCACTGAATCGTGGTCAGGGAAGATCTCCGCAACGTCCGGGTCAATGACTACAACGTTCGTTCCTTCAGCATACCGTTTCGCGTACTTGCCCTGAACACCTTTGCTGAAATCATATTCCTCAAGCATGTCCGGATCTCTCTGCATTCTCCTCATATTGCGTTCTCTCCTTTGTGGATGCCTTTCTTGCGCTAATCAACCTGATGTGGTCGCCCCTTTCTGTGTGAACGACTACCAGAAGACGATCCTTATAAGAGTTTCCAATCAAGACGAACCGGTCTTCGGCCTCGGAATGCAAGGGATCATAAATGGCCAAGGACAAGGTGTCTCGAAAAGCAGTGCTTGCTTCGTCAAAGGAAACGCCATGGATTTCGAGATTCTGTTTCGCCTTGCTCGGGTCCCATTCAAAACGAAGCATTCATTACCCCTAAGAACTCATTACGTGCTTGCCATCAATGTTCACTGCCTGATTGTATCGCAATTCCGGTGCCAACACCAACGAAAAGGTAGCTGACCGGTTTCACGTCAGCCCCGCGACATCCATCTGACGGCCAGGCTGTACTGATATCGCCTCGCTCCGAATAGTTGATATTGAGGATGCGACCCGGCTCACGCCCGTTGCGCAGCTCTTGGAGGCTCTGCCCCCCAAACCCCCGGCATTCTTGGCTGTGGGTCAATGGCATGTTGAAGAGAGAACGTTGGAGGCTTCCGTTGAAGCGAATATCGCCCGTAGCCAGTCGAGCAGCCATTCCCCTCGGATTCGTGCACCTGCCTGCACACTCCGTTGTATAGGCGTAGTGACGCGGCCTCGCGAAAGACAGGGTTTGGTACCCAAGTCCACACGCCGATTGCGTTGGCTCACGTCGCAGGGTCACCTCGACAGGCCAGGCACGGTCTCCGAGAGAAACTCCTTGGTCTTCTCGTATTTTGCCCGCACGCTCTGCGATTCGTCACGCGCCATCTGTTCCATGTCCTCCAGGGCATCCCAAATATGTCTCGCCTCGTCCAAATCCTGGTTGCCGTGATCAAAGCGAATCAGATTCATGGTGTAGGCCGGCAGCTTCTCCGTTTTGGGGCAGTCAGACCCGTCTTCGCATTTGACTGGCACATCATACTCTCGATAGTCGTGCCGGCAAAGCACGTCATAGTCAGTTTTCCCGTTGTGGACATGGCTTCTGAGCTTATCTCGCGCGTTTGGAGTGAGGACGAAGCCAAGCCAGTCTTGACGTTCCGCGTAGTCGTACGCTTCAATCAACGCTGGCCCAATGAGGACGTCATCCGACTCAACATAGAGGTTGCCAACGGTCAGACTCCCACGTAGAGGAATCCGCTTGAGAATCATCCTGTGGAAGAAGGAGCGGCAAGCGTTGTCGATTTCGAAAAGAGATTCTCTAGAATTATCCAGCATGTAGAACAGGAACGTATCCGAGAACCATCTTATGCGAATGTCGCGATGTGCCTCCTTCGTCAGTGCCGCCACAGCCCCATGGTAGTCCGGCAGGACCAAACCCAGTTGACCTTGCTCAACCCTCTTCCTGAAACCAAGAAGGTCGAAATATGCGATCCAACACGGCTTATAGACGAACTCATTGCTGTCCATAACGGCCCTCAACTCTGCGTTCTCGTGTGTCTTGTACAGGCGGATATCTTCTGGTTTGATGCCTTGGCTTCTGGCCCATTCTGTTGACGCAAGGAAGGCCTGCTGCGATCTGACCACACTCGGCAACCATTTCCTGTAGAGCACGAGAGCTATCAAGGGGAGTACGAGAAAGCAGACTGTTACGACAACCAGGGCAGACCGGAAGACGACCACCCCCAGAACCAGTGCGATCATTCCCGGAACCATACCTACCAGAAGGCCCCACCAGGCGCCTCTTCTAATGGCTGCTCGGCGCTCGGTTTTGGTCATGTGTGCGCAGATTGCCTTCACCTGATCCGACTGGAAGGGAGACCAAGTATTCGTGTCGCTGAATAGGGCTGCAAGGAAGAGAATAGCTACAGGTATCCAGTAGTAATACATAGGTTATCCTCATACGAATGATGATTCTGCAGCCTACTGTAGAGCCACGCAGGAAGGAAGGCAAGGGGAAACCCGCGTGACGTGTCTGAAGCGTTGCGGCCGTGCGGCGCGGTGCCGCGTCAGAGCGTAGAAGTGTTGGAGTGTTACTTGGCCGTGGACCGGTCAGTCGTGGCGGAGGGCGATGACGGGGTCGACGCGGGCGGCGCGGAGGGTGGGGTAGACCCCGGCGGCGAGACTGACGAGGATCGAGAAGAGAATGGCGCCGAGGCAGAGCCACCAGGGGAAGCTGAAATAGTCCATGCGGGGGGCGCCCTGGCGTGCCATCAGGCCGTTGATGACCTCGTTGATGACCATGCTCACCGTCCATCCGAGCGCGAGGCCGAAGAGGCCGCCGAGCAGGCCGATCACGCCGGACTCGAACAGGAAGATCCGCTGCACGTCGCCGTCCGTGGCCCCGACCGCCTTCATGATGCCGATCTCGCGGTACCGCTCCAGGATGGACATCACCATCGTATTGACGATGCCGAGCGAGGCCACCGTGATCCCGATCATGCCCACCGCGATCAGGAACATGTCCATGATGAGAAAGCCGGTCCGCATCTCCTCCAATTGGTCCATCAGGGCAAACGTTCGGAAGCCGCGCGACTCCAGCTCCTTCTTGACCGGCGCGACGTACTTGGGCGAACGGACCCTGACCGTCACCGTCGAGTAGTTGGCCGCTTCGCCGGCCGGCCGGAAAAACTCCCAGATGCTCGTGAGTGACAGCTTACGCATCCCGCCGGCCGCTTCCGGCTGAACGTACACATCGCCCATACCCCCGAAGGGCAGCCGCTCGGCCACGCCCACAATCGTGAAGCGATAGCCCTTGCGAGCGAACGGGAGGCCCTGGTCGCCTCTCGAAAAGACCATCCGAATCAGGTTCGTGAGACTGAAATCCAGAGTCAGGGTGGCGACCTCGATCTCCCTGCCGAGCGCCTCGGACGGCTCGTCCACGCCCAAACGCCGAAGCAGGGAATCCGTGATCATCAATTCGTTCGGCTCACAAGGGTCGTAACAGCGCCCCGCACGCAACGGCATCGGTCCCGAGCCAAGGAGATCCGCCGGCAGGACCTGGACCAGGGTGAACTGCTCCTTGTCGCCGAGACAGATCTGGGCCGGGAAACGCATCTCGGGAAACACCGTCTCCACTCCTTCGATCTTCCTTGCTTCTTCGAGAAACTGAGCATCAAGTTGGGGAGCGTCACGATCATTCGCATCCGCAGGGCCGGCGCCGCCACCCATTCCGCCGGTGTCAGGATCATCGGGATCGTGAGCCCTCCCGGGCTCATCGCCTCGATTGCGCGCAGAGACGTTGATGTAATTGAACAGGTCCACCTTGTTGAACTGCTCGGTGATGTTCTTCTGGATGCCCTGGCCGAAGGCGAACATGGAGACCAGGGCACCGACGCCAATCACCACGCCGGAGGTCGTGAGGATCGTGCGCAGCTTCTTCTTCCGCAGATTGCCGCTCGCCTGCTCCATGTAGTCCGCAATTCTCATGAGCGCTCCCTCAGCACCTCGCGACCGACTACTGCGCCGTCCCGCAGGCAAATCACTTCGTCGGCAAACTCCCGCAGCAGGTCCTGCTCGTGAGAGATCATCACGACGGTCAGGCCGCGATGCCTGTTCAGCCCGGCTAACGTCTCAACAATCTGCCGCGAGGTCTTGCTGTCCAGATTCCCCGTGGGCTCATCGGCTAAGAGAATCTGCGGCTCATTCACAAGTGCGCGGGCAATCGCGACCCGCTGCTGCTCGCCGCCGGACAATTCCGTCGGCCGGTGGTCCCCCCTCGCCTCCAACCCGACGGTCCGCAGGACCTCCTCTGCGCGAAGGCGCCGCTCCTTCTTCGCGACGCCCGCAAACAACAGCGGCAAGGCCACATTCTCAATGGCCGTGTATGCGCTCACGAGATTGAACGACTGGAAGATCATGCCGACAGTGTTGCGACGGTAGAGGGCAAGCTCCCTCTTGCTCAGGTCGGAAATCAGCCTGCCATCGACGCGGATACTACCCGAGGACGGGCTGTCCAGCCCGCCCAGCAGATTCACCAGGGTGGACTTGCCCGAGCCGGAGGCACCGGTCACGCCCACGAACTGCCCCCGGCCGATCGACAGCGTCACGTCGCGCAATGCGGCGACTTCAACGGTGCCCGTCGCGTACAGTTTCGTCAGATCTGTCGTCTCGATGAAACCGTCAGTGCTCATACCGAAGGAAGAACTCCTTCAATCCTTCCAGATCATCTGTGTTGATCAGGTCGACGCCCGCCGAGAGCAATTCCCGCCACAGAGCCTCCCGCGCAGGCGACCTCTGGTCCGGCGTCGCCCAGAATCGCACGAGCCGGCCCTTTGCATGCGCCTTTTGGACGATCTCGCCCAGCTTTCGCTGCTCTTCCGGCGGCATGGGGCCATCGCCGCGCCAGGTGAAATGCGTGCCCCAGCGGTCGCTGATCAGGGCGATGACCTCAGCCGAGCTGTCCGAATCGAGATCGGCCAAGCGACCGTCATAGCCGGCATAGCGAACCGGCTGCGACCGCATCAGCTCCAACGACCGGTTTCCGGAGACAACCACGAGGACGGCCTTGTCCCTCCTCCCCTGCGGCCCGAAGGTGGTGAGCATGTCCCGATACTCCGTGAGGACTTCATGAAGTCTCTGCCAAGTCGGCTTGGCCGCCGATTTGACATCGACCAGCAGAAGAAACCGCCCGCCGTCCGGATATACCCGCCCGTTATTCCGCTTCACCCGCTCCCGGAGCGGCTCGAGGTAAAGCGACCGTAGCGTCCTCTCCCGCGTGATCTCGTCGGGATCGTGGGCCACACAGAGTTCGTCACCCACAAGGAATATATCCGCCTCGACGCTGGTGAAGCCGTGCCGGAGAGCCTCAAGCAACGGCGGATCATGCCGGTAATCGTTATGCGCGTGGGCGTGGACAAGAGGCACAACCGCGCGCGGGGCGGGACCGGGTTGTAGCGTGCTCAGCAGTGCCAGGATACATATCATTCCAACCATACGAACCCTCGTGCGATAGCGCGGACCACGGTTCGCCGTCTCCGATGCTACACAATAACCCTCGGGACCTCCCCCGGCAAGAGACAAACTGCGTCGTGCCCGTCACGGATAAATGCCCCTCTGGCCGTTTATTGTGCAATAGGCGAACCGGGATTGCACGTCTGTACGAAAGTCCGTAGAATAGTGGCCATGTTGGCCGTCGGGTTGCATACCGTGAAGACAGAGTTTGAGTTGGAGTATCTACGGCCTTCACCACGCACGGGACCGCAACTGACGATTGGAGGTCTTCGATGAAACGGACAGCCCCGCCCAGCGCAATCACCGCAGCAGCCGTCGTGTCGGCCCTTATCGCCACAATCGGTGGCGGTGTACTTGCCGAAACGGCCATGGTCCCGATGCGGGACGGCGTCAAACTCGCCACCGATATCCATCTGCCCGAAGGCGACGGCCCGTGGCCCACGATCCTCGCCATGACCCCCTACGGCCGAAAGGCCATCGGAGACTTGGCCAAACAGGTAAACCAGCGGGGGTATGGCCTTGTGGTCCAGGACTTCCGCGGGCGGTTCAATTCCGAAGGCGAGGACTACCTCGTCTTCGTCCACAACGGCTGGGGCGAGCACCAGGACGGATACGATACCGTCGAATGGATCGCCAAACAAACATGGTCCAACGGCAAGGTCGGCGGCTTCGGCATCAGCGCGCCGGGTATCGCGCTGAACATGACGGCCCCGAGCCGGCCGCCCCACCTCGTCTGCTGCTACGTCGGCGTCGCCTTCTCGAGCATGTACCCTCAGTCAGCCTACCAGGGCGGTGCCTTTCGCAAGAGCCTCCTCGAAAACTGGCTGACCGGCAACAAGTTCAGCCCGAAGAACCTTGAGATGATTCGAGCGCATCCGAACTACGATGATTTCTGGAAGCAGATCGACCCCGAACGCGTCGCCTCGCGCGTGAACGTGCCCACCATGTTCCTGGGCGGCTGGTACGACATCTTCACCGCCGGCACGATCAACAGCTTCGTGACCATCAACAAGCAAGGCGATGAGGGCGCGCGCGGCAAGTGCCGGCTCGTGATGGAGCCCTACGGCCACGGCCGCTCCGACGATCTCGTTTTCCCCAACGCCGATCAGCCCCGGACCGCTGATGCGTGGAACTGGTTCGATATCTGGCTGAAGAATGACGGCCGGGGGATCGAGGCGATTCCGGCGGTGCAGTACTTCGTGATGGGCGATCCGGCCGACCCCAACACGCCCGGCAACCAATGGAGAACTGCTGACGACTGGCCGGTGCCGGCGGAGATGAAGACCGTCTACTTCCATACCGACAATCAGCTCCGGCTTGGCCCGCCCCAGGAGATGTTCGGCTCACTGTCCTACAAGTACGACCCCGCTAATCCGGTCCCGACGATCGGCGGCGCGAATCTGACGATCAGCAAAGGCCCGAAAGATCAGCGGCCGACGGAGGATCGCCCGGATGTGCTGCTGTTCACTTCGCCGCCTCTGGACAGGCACGTCGAGATCACGGGACCCGTCAAGGTCAAGCTTTGGGCCTCCTCGACGGCCCCCGATACCGATTTCACCGCCAAGCTCTGCGACGTCTACCCGGACGGCCGCAGCATGATCGTCCTCGACGGCATCCTCCGGGCCAGTCACCGCAACTCCATGGAGAAAAGCGAGCCGATGGAGGCAGGCAAGATCTATGAGCTCGAGATCGACCTGTGGTCAACCAGCTTCGTCCTGAGCCCGGGGCATCGCGTCCGCGTTGCTATCTCATCGAGCAACGCCCCTCGCTTCGAGCCGAATCCGAACACGGGCAAGCCTTCCGGCTCGGACGACAAGACGCAGGTGGCCACGAACACCGTCTACATGAACGCGGACCACCCATCGCACATCCTGTTGCCAGTCGCAGCCGTCGGTCCACCCCCTCAGTAGGGCTTCTCTCTGAGCGGCAGCGGGTCGCGCGTCTCAACGATACGGGCAAGAAGCCTCTGCGTCAGATCGTGCTTGGCTGCGGCGAACCGGCTGTCGCTCCAGAGATTGGTGAACTCGTGCGGATCGTTTTCGAGATCGTACAGTTCACCGTACTCTTGCCCCGGATACAGGGTGAACCGCCACTTCAGGCTCCGCAGCGAGTAATCCGAATCGGCGTGCTCGATGTAGGCATACTCGTAGCCGGTGTCCGCGCTGTCCGTCGTCACCACCTTCGCCTGCGAACGGCCCTGCACACCCGCCGGCATATCCAAGCCAACCAGTTCGAGGACAGTCGG
>CBFDDG010000241.1:0-7610 GCA_965603505.1 uncultured Phycisphaerae bacterium
CTGATGTGCGAGGAATCGACGATGGCGACAAAAACCGCACCGCAATGCGTCAGAAAACGTGACGGCTCCGTTGTTGATTTCAGAGCGTCCAAGATCACGCATGCGATTCAGCGCGCGGCGATGGAGGTTCTGCACGATCCGCAGCGCGCCGACAGCGTCGCCCGGCGCGTAACGGAGATCGTGGTTGAAGAGCTCTCCGGCCAATACAGGGGACGGATTCCTGCCGTTGAGGAGATCCAGGACGCCATCGAGGCCGCCCTGATGAGCGAAGGCTACGGCCGGATCGCGAAGAGCTATATCCTCTATCGGGAGAACCGATCGCAGGTGCGCTTTGCCAAGTCGGCCCTCGGACTCAAGGATGACCTGAAGCTTCCCGTCAATACCATGGAGGTGCTCAAGAGAAGATACCTGCTCAAGGACGAGCACCGACGCATCATCGAGACTCCGAGCGAGCTGTTCAGAAGGGTGGCCCATCACGTCGCCCAGGCCGAGGCGAACGACAGCTCGGATGTGGGGACACAGGAGGTTGAGGATACGTTCTATCGAATGATGCACAACCGCGAGTTCATGCCCAACTCGCCGACGCTCATGAACGCCGGAACGCCGCTCGGCCAGCTCGCCGCCTGCTTCGTCCTGCCGGTGGAGGATTCGATAGAAGGTATCTTCCGGACCCTGGCCGACACCGCCCGCATCCACCAGACCGGGGGCGGCACCGGATTCAGCTTCTCCCGCTTGCGCCCGCGGGGCGACCTTGTCGGCTCGACCAAGGGCCGTGCCTCCGGGCCCATGTCCTTCATGAGCATCTTCGACAAGGCCACGGAAGTCATCGTCCAGGGCGGCCGGCGCAGGGGCGCGAACATGGGCGTTCTGCGCTGCGACCATCCGGACATCATGGATTTCATCGAGGCGAAGGTAGGCTCGGATGCGTTCCAGAACTTCAACCTTTCGGTCGGCGTGACGGATAAGTTCATGCGGGCCGTGACGGGAAACCGCTCGTTTGACCTGGTAAATCCGCGAACGGGCAAGAGCGTCAAGACGCTTGATGCGCATTCTCTCTTCGACCTGATCGCCAATGCGGCGTGGCGGACGGGCGACCCGGGCCTCATTTTCCTCGACCTCATCAACCGGCACAATCCGACACCCGAGATCGGCCGCATCGAGGCAACCAACCCCTGCGGCGAAGTCCCGCTGCTGCCTTACGAGAGCTGCATTCTGGCTTCGATCAACCTCGACAAGATGGCGAAGGGCCACGAGATCGGCCGGGCCGCCGTGGACTGGAAGAAACTCCGCGAAACCATCCGCTGGGGTGTGCGATTCCTCGATGACGTGATCGAGGTCAACCGATATCCGCTTGAATCGATACGGGCCGCGACGCACGGCGATCGGAAGATTGGCTTGGGCGTGATGGGTTTCGCGGATATGCTGATTCGACTGGGGATCCCCTACAACACGACCGAAGCGGTCGCCTTCGCGACCCGGCTCATGCGATTCGTCCGCAAGGAATCTCTCACAGCGTCCCAGGAGCTTGCGAGGCAGCGAGGCGTCTTCGCGAATTTCGAGAAGTCGATCCACGCCGGGAAATATCGAGAGCTTCGCAATGCCACGGTCAATACGATTGCCCCGACGGGCACGATCAGTATCATCGCGGGGTGCTCCAGTGGGATCGAGCCGCTGTTCGCCGTCAGCTTCATCCGCAACGTGCTGTCGGGAACGCGTCTCTTCGAGACCAATCCGCTGTTCGAGAGAATCGCCAAGGATCGGGGCTTCTACAGCCGGGAGCTGTTTGCCGAGGTCGCGAGGCACCCGTCACTGGCGAAAATCAAGGGCATTCCGGCTGATGTGAAGAGGCTCTTTGTGACGGCCTTCGATGTCACCGGACGTCAGCATCTGGAAATCCAGGCGGCCTTTCAGAAGTACACGGATAACGCCGTATCGAAGACAATCAACCTGCCGGCCGATGCGACGGTCGACGACGTTCGCGAGATCTATCTCGAAGCCCATCGCCTAAAGTGCAAGGGCGTTACGATCTACCGGTACGGCTCCAAGTCCGGGCAGGTCCTGTCGGTCGGTGAAGAGGTGCACACCCGGCACGACGAATCACCCGACTTCACTTCGGCCGATACGGACTACGCAGGCGGGTGCATCGGCGGCGTCTGTGATTTCTGAGAGCAGCGATCCCGCCTACTGCTTCTTTGGCTGCCGGCCGCCGTAGTACGGATAGCCGTCGAACACCTCACCCTGACCGAGAACGCGCGGGTCTTGAGTAGCTCTTAGCTCCGCCATGAGTCTGGCCGCAAGGTCCTTCTTCGCGTCGGCATACTCCGGGTCGTCGGCGATGTTCTTGAGCTGGTCCGGGTCCTTTCGCGAGTCGTATAGCTCTTCCGCCGGCCGCTTTTCGAAGGCCAGTTCGAACAGCCGTTTCACTTCGGGCTCCTGCCGGTGCTCCATCATCCAGGATTTTGTCGGCGAATTGTCGATGTCGCCATAGCCTCTGCTCTTGTAATAGGGCTCCCCGCCATCCACGGGATCGCCGGCGGGCCAGCGATCGGGCTCGAAGTTGCGAATGTACAGGTAATCGTATGTGCGGATTGCCCGGCACGGATACCCGAGCCCGCCCTTGCGGACCCATGCGTGACGTTCCTTGCCCGTCAGAACGTGGTCCCGCGCAGGATCCACACGTCCCGAGCGATCTGATTCGAGCATGCGCAGGACGCTGCGGCCGGTCATCTCGGCGTGCGGTTTCAGGCCCGCCGCCTCCAGGAACGTCGGCGCAAGGTCCTGCAGGCTGATGAAATCCTTGACGACCCGCTGCCCCTTGACTTGTGCCGTCCACCGCACGGCCAGAGGCACGTTCGTCCCGCTGTCGTAGAGATTGCTCTTGCATCGTGGGAAAGGCAATCCGTTGTCTCCGGTGACCACCACCAGCGTATTATCGAGCTCACCTCGTTCTTCGAGCATCTCCAACAATTCACCCACTTCCCGGTCGAATCGCTGCACCTCCCAATAGTAGTCGCAAAGGTCCTTGCGAACGATTTCACTATCGGGCAGGCACGCGGGCACGTCCACATCCTGCCACTTCATTCCGCTCTTGACGCCGGACTCCCACTCGTAGCTGCGATGGGGGTCGTGGCTGCCGAACCAGAAGCAGAACGGAGCTCCCGCGGGCCGGGCCTTGAGGAAGGCTCTGAAATCCTTGTATTGCGGCCCCGCCGGGTTTCGTGTCCGCCCGCCCGGCTCGTGTCGTCCCGGTCCCCAGCCCTTGCGGGTGAAGCCCACGTGGTAGCCGGATTCCTCAAGCAGGTCGGGGTAGACGGGTAGTCCAACGGGCAAGGTGCTCCATAGGTTCCCTCCTTCCGCCAGCCGCCAATGCCACTGGCCGGTAACAATCGAGCCGCGGGATGGCGTGCACGACGGCGCGGTCACGAACGCATGGTCGAACAGCACGCCCTCGCGGGCGACGCGATCGAAGTTCGGCGTCTTGACCACCTTGTCTCCCGCAACGCTCGCGTGCGGCCACGACCAATCGTCCGCAATGCAGAACAGAATGTTCGGCCGGTGCTGCTTGCCCTCCGCTGCCTGTGTCGGTCCCTGGGGCGACCCGCCGATTGCAGCGCATACCGCGCCCAAACCAACCGTCTTCATGAAGTCCCGACGTGTGCTTTTTCGCATGCCTGTGTTCCTTCCTATTGATCTGCTCTGCCGGGCGGCCGAGCGTTTGCCTTGAGCTGCTCATCGAAGCGATCAATCATCCTGGCGAGGCGCTGCACAATTTCAGGATGCTCACCGCCAACGTCGTGCTTTTCGCCGATATCCTGTGCGAGATTATACAGCTCAGGCTCCTTCTGCCGTACAAGCTTCCAGTGCCCGCTACGAACGGCTTCGAGCTTGTTGCCTCTGTAGTAATAGTGCACGTCACGTGGCGACTTCGCCCCGGACCTGTCTTCCATGAGGGCTCGGATACTCCTGCCGTCAATCACGCGATCCTCCGGCACATGCGCGCCCGCCAGTTCAGCCATCGTCGGCAGCAGGTCGATGCTGCCGGCGATCTCGCGACACTCACTGCCGGCGGGAATCCGGCCGGGCCAGCGCATGATGCAGGGCTCCCGCATCCCTCCTTCATAGACCGAGAACTTTCCGTCTCGCAGCGGCAGGGCGGAGCCGCCGTGGTGCTTCTTCGAGAGCCAGGGCCCGTTGTCACTCGTAAAGATGACCAGCGTGTTCTCGTCGACGCCCGCGTTTCTTAGAGCAGCGAACACCTGTCCGACAGACCAGTCAATCTGCTCGATCGTTGCCCTGTAGGCCCTACGCGCGTCCTCGACGTAGAACTCGTCGGAAACGAATAGGGGCACGTGCGGCATCGTGTGCGGCAGATAGAGAAAGAACGGCCTGCTCCTATTCTCGTGAACGAACTCGACGGCCTTCTCTGTATAGCGCTCGATCAATTTCGTCTGGTCCGCCGGGCGCTCGAGGATCTCCTCGTTGCGCATCAGTGGAACATTCCAGGGCGAATAGTCCTTGTCGCGCCATGCTCGGTCGAGGTTCGTATTCTTGCCCTTGACCCTGTCCATATCATTGGAATAGGGGATGCCGAAGTAGGAGTCGAAACCGTTATTCGTTGGCAGAAATTGTGGCAGATGGCCAAGGTGCCACTTGCCGATACAGGCCGTGGCGTAGCCCTGCCTCTTCAGTATATCGGCAATCGTGATCTCCTCAGGGTTCAAACCGATGTTGTCCTTTGGGAACAAGACCTTTGTGATGCCGACCCGCGGCGGATAGCACCCGGTGAGCAGGGCTGCCCGCGACGGCGAGCACACCGAGGCGGCTACGTAGAAGTCGGTGAACCTCATCCCCTCGGCCGCCATCCGGTCGAGATTCGGTGTCTCGATGTTCGGCGAGCCGAAACAGCCGACATCCTGATACCCCTGGTCGTCCGTGAAGATGATCACGAAATTTGGTTTGCCCTTGGTCGTTGGCTGGCCCGATGCGCGAGATACGGCATGGCCATGGGGAATCATGAGACCGAGTGCCCCGGCCCCCATGGCCTTGAGGAAATCACGACGACTACAAGAGTTGCTTTTCATGTCTTCTCTCCGGTTCACCTGCTCTTCGGCTGACCATCCGGAAATGCTGCTCCGACCTGGCGTTGCCACGCATGCAGGGCCTGCATGAGCTTGCGTTTCTTGTCTGGCTCCGCGACGGCCAGGTCATGCTGCTCGCCAAGGTCTTTGACCAAATCGTACAACTCGATTTCGCCCGTATCAAAGAACTCAATCAGCTTCCAGTCACCTTTGCGGATGGCCCCGGTGGATCGACCTCCGAGGAAGTGCGGCTGCTGCAATGGATAATGCCAGTACAGCGTGTCTCTTTCGAGCCGTGCGCTTGGGTTCTTGAGGACGGGCATGAGCGACACGCCATCGACAGGTTGCGTCGGCTCACTGCCGGCGGCCTGTGCGAACGTCGGATAGAAATCCATCGTGCAGACCGGCGTATCACAGACGCTGCCGGGCTGGGTCACGCCGGGCCAGTAGATGATGAGCGGCTCGCGGATACCGCCCTCGTACAGAGTTGACTTGCCGGCCCGGAGGGGAGCGTTGGACGTCACGCGATCCTCGCCGCCGTTGTCACTGGTGAAGATGATGATGGTATCATTCAGCAAGCCGAGATCGCGGAGCTTATCCCGGATCATTCCTACGCCCTTGTCGATGGTGTCCAGTTGGGCCGCAAGATGGGGGTTGTTCTTTGACGCCCTGAATCCTCTGCCGCCCTCCGGCTTGGCCTCGTATTTCGTCACAAGCTCAAGTGTGCCGTTCAGCCGCGTGTGTACGGCGTAGTGGCTGAGGTAGAGGAAGAAGGGCCGCTCCTTGTTCCGCTCGATGAATTCCACCGCCTCCAGATTGCAGCGGTCGATCAAATGTTCTTTGCCGGGCAGACGCTGCTCGATCTCCTTGTTGAAGTGGTAGGGGAAGAAGTAGCTGCCGGCGCCAATGCCCCTGTTCTCAGAGACGATCACTTCATCGAAGCCGTGCTCGCCCGGCGGTGTCTCCGTGGCGCCCTGAATCGCATATCCGGTGAGATGCCATTTGCCTATGATGCCGGTGGTATAACCCGCCTGTCTCAGCATCTCCGGCAATGTCTCATAATCGGTAGAGAGGTGCTTCGGATCGTTCGGCCGCAGGTAGTCTGTAATGCCGGTTCGCACGGGGTACTGCCCGGTCATCAGGGCGGCCCGAAAGGGGGAGCAGACGGGGGCCGCGGCGTAAGCCGCCGTGAAGCGCATCCCTCCGGCCGCCAGTTTGTCCAGGTTGGGCGTCTCATTGAATGAGTTGCCGTAGCATCCCAGCTCCGTCCAGCCCAGGTCATCCGCGAGGATGAAAACGATGTTCGGCGGGCGCGTGCGGCCGGATTCTTCCGCCGACAAGGACCGCGATAACAATGTGCCGGCGGCTGCCATCCTGAGAAACTCGCGGCGTGTGGCATTCATCACAAAGCCTCCTTTGATATCTTGGGCAACTCAGGACCTGTGACCTTCAGACTGAGGATGCGCTCGGTTTCCTCCGTGACTTTCGCCCGCTCGCTGATGCGCACGGGACAAAGCCAGATGATCTTTTCGCGATCCGCAAAGACCAACACGCGCTCTCGCTCATCTCGGGGATGCTTGGCCGTTGTGAGAAACTTGCCGACCTTCTTTTCGTCGGGCATTCCCAGCGGCTGAAACCGGTCCCCGGCCTGACGGGCCCGCACGATGACCGGCGGTTTCACCCGGTCAAGGTCAAGATACTCGCTGAAGCGTGTTTTGTCACGCCTGATCTGTACGGGCTCGATTCTGGCTCGCTCCAGGATTCTTGCCTCAATCTCATATTCGTCAAATCGTGTTTCTCCGGCCACCTGGAGAATCACGGGCTCCGGCGGGGCAAGCGCAACTCTGGGCGCTTCCGGCCTGCCGAGGATGATCCGCTCCCGTCCATATCGAGCGGTAAATCCATCCGGCAGGGAGAGCCTCCTGCCGCCGACCCGCTTCCGGGCCAGTTGCAGGATACCTCTGTAGTGAACCTGCTTCAACTCGTCTTCACGACAGTCGAGGTCCACCAGCGCCTGACGGACCAGTTCAATCGCGACCGGCTCAGGCAGCGCCGTCAGTCCCGGCCCATCGATCACGGCCTTGCCGTCAGCGAACCCGGCCAACGTTGACCGTGCCTCTTGGGCCTCGCGTCGGATTCGCTCATAGAGATTCCTTGCCGATGCGGCCAACCCGGACAACGCTTCGATCAGGGACGCGCCGGACTCCCGCTGCAGGGCGGGCAGCAGCCTGTGCCGAATGGCGTTCCGCGTGTAGGCGAGATCGACATTCGTATGGTCCTCCCGACATCGCAGATCGCGTCGCTCAAGATACTGCACGATCTCATCGCGAGTCAGGCACAGCAATGGTCTTGCCAGCCACAGATCGGAGCCGAACGGTCGCACAGGCCGGATACCGGCAAGACCCCGGAAGCCCGTGCCGCGATGCAGCCGATGAACGAGCGTTTCCGCGTTATCGTTCTTCTGGTGACCCGTGGCCACCCACGTACAGCCATGCTCGCGCGCCATTTCGGCGAGATTCGAGAGACGCAGTT
>CBFDDG010000242.1:0-7597 GCA_965603505.1 uncultured Phycisphaerae bacterium
GAACCGCGGGGGATCACGAATCCATCCGCCAGGTCCGGCTCGCCCCAGTCGGGCTCAAACTGAACGAGGCACATGGAAGGCGTGGGGGCGAGATAGTCCGGGTACACCGTGCCCAGCAGAGACTGGGTGAAACGGGGGAACTCCGCATCGAGCTTCAATTGGACCCTTGCGGCCAGGAAAGCGAAACCTTCGAGCAGGCGTTCCACGAAGGGATCCGGGCAGGCCTGGAAATCATCGAGTCCCCCCAGCCGACCGGCGACCTTGGGAAACTCCCTGGCGAATTCCGCCCCCATGTCGCGCAGGTAGGCGAGCTCACGGTCATACAGCTCGAGTAGTCGCCTATCCAACCGCTTCCCCTCTCAAGGCACAGTGACCGCTCTCCAAGTCCACTTCCGTCTCCACGAGCAGATGGTCAGGAACAGGGTGGGCCCAGAGATCACCGGAAATCTCGAACACAAGGGAGCGCATGACTTCGTGGCTCTGGGGAACCATGACGCGCACGCCGAGCGAAGCGGCGGCAATGCGAGGCTCGAAAGTTTCGATTGCCTTGCGGATGAGCTTCTCGAGTTCGACCGGATCGATTCCCGATGTCGTCCGGCCGTATATCTCGGGAATCCCGTAGTTCAGAACGGAGTTTGCCGCGCGCTCGAAGGAATAGATGGGATCATCGAACGGGCGCATCTTCGAGTTCAGCAGGGTCTCCAGGTCGCGGAGCACCGCCTGTCGGAACTGTCGGAAAGAGACCACCCTCTCGTGCCGGCCCTCGCGAGAGGTCTGCGGGCTGTCATCGGTCAATCGATCGAGCAGGCACGGCTGCAACAGTTCCTTCGGCATGAGCTCAGCCATTGCAGCTACCACCCTCCCCGGCATCTCCACCGGGATGAAGCAGTTCAATCCGGCGAACGCTCAGGAGAGCGTACTCCTGCTTGTCTGTGGCCAACATGCGCTGGCCAAGACCGAGGTAAGTCTCCGCCGGTTTTTCAATCCATTCGGTCTTGCGGGCCAATCGCACGGCATCGTCATCACTTGCCTCGGACTGGGGATAGCGAGTAGGAATCAGCCCCTGCGACTGTCCCCCATTGATCCACGTAAAGCCGGCGGAAATCCAGATCAGATCGCACAGATCTTTCGGCTCGCCGACCTCGATCGCCCGGATCGCCTGAAGCGGTATCCAGTAGTACTTGCCGTCGACGATGGCCTCGAGGATGGGCCCCAGGCGGGAGTCCGCATCCGAGAGCCATTCGAAATTCCGGCCGTCCACCGTCCCGGCGATGGCCGGCGCCGCCTCGAAGGCACGCTGTCTTAAGTCGCTCGCCGCCTCGTATTTGCCCTCGGCAACCATGTGGTTGGCCTGTACCAGCCAGCCGACCCACGGCTCCGGCTCGCCGAAGATCAACGGTGTCCGCTCCCCTGCGAAGACCCGAGCGCGCAGCACTTCGCAATTCAGTGCCGTCCCGTACATCTGCACCATGAGCAGATTGATCGCGTCGAGCTCGCCCGCCACGTTCAACTGTGTAAGCGAACGATCCCATTGTCCGAGGACGGCCAGAAGTTGGAAGAAGAAAACTCGAAGCTTCGCGTCCGCCGGGTCGGAGCGGATGGCCGTTTCCAGCGCGTTTTGTGCTTCGTCGAGTCGTCCCGCTCGCAATAGCTCTTCGGCTTCCATTCAGTTCGTCTCCATCGAATGCCAACCGTTCTGCCGCTCAACGTTCGCAGCGTCACCGAGCTAACAGGCCGTCGCGGGTCCGGCCACGACCGGTACGGCTAACCACCCTTGTTCATCGTCAGGTCCCAGTGCGCCTTGACATCGCCCTTTGCTTTGCCCGTCTTGTGATCCGTTTCCGTATAGATCCATTCGATCTTCCCGTAATTGAAGCTGACCTCCTCCAGAGGGAGGGCCTCACCGCCCTGGGCCGAGCCGCCGGGCCGGACGCTGCTGACGATGACATCCGAAAAGACGTACTCCATGTATTTCTGCTTGTCGCCGGTCGCCCTGCAGAGCTCCAGGTTGATTTTGTCGATATGGCTCCCGTTGCAGCAATACAGAGCGAGCTTCGGCGAGGCCTTGTCCATCGTCTTAACCACTGAGAAATCCTGATGGTCGCACCGCTCGGCCGAACGTCCGCCGCCGCTGCTTGCCGAACCCGATGCGGGCTGTGATACGCCATGGGAAAACGACAGGATCTCAATCCACTCTTTGTGCTTATCGTCCGTACTCTCGCCCGGGACTCCGTTGATCTTCAGAAAACAATCGAACGCCATAATTCCCACTCCTTAAAACCACAAGTCTTCGTATCGTTGTGCACCCCGCTGGGATGCCACGGAGCTGTCTGCTCCCTGCATACGGCAAGGGAAAGCGTTAGCCCGCACTCTTGACGGAAGGAAGCTTGGAGACCAGACGCAGCGAAACGGTTAGTCCCTCAAGCTGATAGTGAGGCCGCAGGAAGAACTTGGCCGAGTAATAGCCGGGGTTGCCCTCGATCTCTTCAACGGTGACCTCGGCGGCCGCGAGAGGATATTGGGCCTTCGTCGTCTCCGAAGCACTCGCGTCGCTCGTCACGTAGCGTGAGATCCACCGGTTGAGCCAATCTTCCATGTCCTTGCGTTCCTTGAACGAGCCGATCTTATCCCGAACGATGCATTTGAGATAGTGCGCGAACCGGGATACGGCGAACAGATACGGAAACCTCGCCGCGAGCCGGGCGTTCGCCGTGGCATCGGGATCATCATACTCTGCCGGTTTCTGGAGTGACTGGGCGCCGATAAACGCGGCGTAGTCTGTATTCTTCCAGTGGGACAGCGGCATCATGCCGTTCTTGGCCAGCTCGGCCTCGCGCCGGTCCGTGACCGCGATCTCGGTCGGGCACTTCATATCGACTCCCCCGTCGTCCGTGGGGAACGTGTGGCAGGGGAGCCCTTCCACGATTCCACCGCTTTCGACTCCGCGGATCCTCGCGCACCAGCCGTAGAGCTTGAAGGATCGCGTGATGTTCGTGCCCATGGCATAGGCCGCATTGACCCACAGGTACTTCGAATGGTTGACGGCGTCGACATCCTCTTCAAAGTCGAACGCCTCGACGGGATCGCTCTTCGCGCCGTAGGGCAATCTGCCGAGGAAACGCGGCATCGCCAGCCCGATGTACTTGGAGTCCTCCGAATCACGGAGGGACCGCCACGGAGCATAGTCCGGCGTCTGGAAGATTTTCGTCAGATCGCGCGGGTTGCTCAGTTCCTGCCAGGATTCCATGTTCATCAGGCTGGGCGCCGCCGCCCCGATGAACGGCGTATGCGCCGCTGCGGCAGTCTGCGCGATTCCGTTGAGCATCTCGACATCCGGGGGACCGTGATCGAAGTAGTAATCGCCGATGAGACAGCCGTAGGGCTCTCCTCCCGGCGTGCCGTACTCCGCCTCGTAAATCTTCTTGAACAGAGGGCTTTGGTCCCAGGCGGCGCCTTTGTATTTCTTGATCGTCTTGGCCAGGTCCTTCTTCGGGAGATTCAGGATGCGAATCTTGAGGGTCTCGTCGGTCTCCGTGTTGCTGACCAGGTGGTGGAGTCCGCGCCACGTTGCCTCCAGCCGCTGGAAGCTCTCATTGTGCATGATGACGTTGATCTGCTCGGAAAGCCGGCTGTCGATCTCCGCGATGATCGCTTCGATGGTCCTGATGGCATCTTCGCCAATCAGCGTCGTCTCGGCGAGGGCCTGCTCGGCCAGCGTTCGGACCGCGGTGCCGATCGCCTCTTTGACCCGATCCGTCTTGGGCTTGAATTCCTTCTGGAGCAGGGCCTCGAACTCGTTGAACTCCAGTGCAGCGCCTTCGGGTTGCCCCTCTGGCATCCGTGCTTGTTCTTTTTCCTCAGCCATTGGATTGTTCCTCCTCAGCGCTTGCGGTGGATTGGCTATCGGGCTTGGGAGCGGCCTTGAGGGCCTTGAGCAGGCTCTCATCCTGGAGCATCCGGGCGACCAGCTCTTCCGCTCCGCCTTTCCCGTCCATGTACGTCAGGAGGTTGGACAATTCCGTCCGCGCCTGCAGCAGCTTGTTCAAGGCATCGACCTTTCGTGCCACGGCGGCGGGCGAGAAATCCTCCATGCTCTCGAACGTCAGGTCAACACTGATGTTGCCTTCCCCCGTGAGCGTGTTCGGCACCTGGAATGCGACGCGAGGCTTCGCCGCCTTGAGCCGGTCGTCGAAGTTGTCGACGTCGATCTCGAGGAACTTACGTTCCTCCAGGGCGGGTAATGCTTCCTCCGGCTTGCCGGACAAATCTGCCATTACGCCCATGACAAAAGGCAGATTAACGACCTTTTCGGCACCGTACAACTCCACATCGTACTCGACCTGCACGCGCGGAGCCCGGTTGCGTGCGATGAACTTTTGGCTGCTCTTCTTCGTTGCCATGTTGACTCCTTAGCCGAAGAACGGTTGATTCTGGAATCCACTCCTGCGGAGTATTCCTGCCCTCTTAACCGCCGGACTCACCATCATCCTGGCTCGTGTCGACGGTTCCACTCACTACGGTCACCTGGCCGATTGCATCGGGACAGACGTCCTCAATGATCTCCAGAAACGTTTTGGGCGCCAGCCTTTGTGCCCTGCGTAGAAGCAGGGGAACGGGACTCGACGGCTCATGACGCTCAAAGTACCGACACGCCTTCTCAATAACCGCCAGAGCATCCGCGCGAGACTGGATCTCCCCTGTTGCGCCAATTTGGGTTTTGTCGGTCGACGGCGCGGTGGTCGTTTCACTCTGTGTTCCGGCGTCGGCGGCGGAACCATCTCCGACATATTCCGCCAGGACGCCGCAAATCTTCTCGAGGTCGGTCCGAAGGCCGCTCAGATCCGGACTCGTTCCCTCGGCGGTGCGCTGTTCGAACACATCCCGAATGCCGTCCAGATGCTCCATTGCCTGCCGAGCTCCGTGCAGCGTATTCTGCAGTTCATCAGCGGCGGTTTCTCGAAAAGCGGCATTGATGATGGAGATCTGGGGTCCGTCCTGGGCCCCCTGCGGTGCGGCCCGTTCCCCACGGGCGATTTGAATGTCACGCATGCCGAAACTACCTGCCTGCCGCGAGTTGCAGAGCGGCACGCGAAGTAGCCGTGAACGGAATTGAACGGGGTCCTGATCGCTCGCCGGCTGCGATGACAAGGGCATCAGTACGTTGATCCGTTCGGTGGGATCGTTGTTGTCCTCAGGGTCGAGCCGGGGGTGAACGTCATCCCAGAAATGCTCCAGAAGCCCGCGGATCAGGTATAACCCGTTACGCAGGCCCGAAACCCCTTCCGTAGCCAGCAATGCCAGCGCGAAGTACAGCGCCACCCTGAGATCCCGGGACCGCTGCAGCAGAGCGAAACTCTTCTGTCCGATCTGCCCCCAGTTCGGCTCGGCGACCTGATCCTCGTCGGTCGGCACGGCACTCGTGGACCTCGGTCGGACCAGGTCCCAAAGCTCGAAGTACTCGCTGTCGCCGGAGATATCCTCTCCGCACCGGGCCTCGGGGCTGACCTCCGATAACAGGCTTTCGATATCAAACGTGCTCATGATCCCCTCGCCGGCCGGGTTTCGATCGCGGCCGGCAGCCATCGTTACCCGGTAGTGCTTCGGTCTGCCCCTGCGAGGCAGTCACAAGTGCTTCGAGCAAAATAGCCTACGTGATCGGGCAACAGAACCTTAACGCACACATCACGAGCCCCACCCACAGAGCAACTGGGTGCCGCAAGGCAGCCACCGACAGGTGAATATGAGCGGCGGCACGGCGCCACTCAAGCTGCATCTCTCGTGGAATCCTCTGAATCATAGTTTCACGGAATCGTACTGCCGCTGACGGAGACTGTCAAGGCGGAATTCTTTTTTTGACGCGGGAAGGCGGCATCCTTGTGCGACGAGAGGTACTGGGTCCGGGGGGACGGTTGCGTCGCGTCCAATCCTGTGGTAAGATGCCCGTTTGGCATGGCCGGGGTCGTGACCTGGAGGTGGCTTCAGGCGACGTTCTGAGGAGTCGAAGTATGGCAAGTGAATCGATGCCCGTTCACCTTCCGATGACTCTGCAGCAGTTCCTGGAATATACGGCGTGGGAAGGGGCTGCACCGCCCATGACTTCATGCTGCGCTTTGGCAGATTCTTCTCACTGCTGCATACGTCGCCGGGCTCCCTCGCCATTCCGCGGGATCAGACATCCGCCCGGCTCTACGAAGCGACGTGTTCCTTCTCCGCACTGGCGAGTACGGTCGCGGATGCCTATGTCGATTGGGCCATGGAGCGCGGCATATCGCCACAGTACAGACATGGCGGCGGGCGGCAGTTCTATATATGGAAACCTGAGTTGAATCTACGGCCGTTGGCTGGATCCCTCGAAAGTCCGTTCCGGCCCGTTGCCCGCGGACTCCAACCGACCGATAAAGTGCTTTTCGCGTAGAGGGCAACTTTTTGTGGCACAGGGATGCCAGGATATGTAGAATCGCGACAGCTTGGAGGCTAACGAATGATGGAACACCCGGACGACGGTGTCTGTGTGGCCGTTTCAGGAGAATATCGAGAGGGGATTGCGCGTGGTTGAGATCAATCGGACGGCTTTGTTTGGGAAACTGAATGGTCTTGGGTACAAGAGCATCGAGAGCGCCACGGTCTTCTGCAAGCTCAGGGGCAATCCGTACGTGGAATTGGCCCACTGGATCCATCAGATCCTGCAGTTGCAGGATTCGGATCTGCACCGCATCGTCAGACACTTTGAGGTCAATCCGTCCAGACTTGCCAAGGATATCATCGAGGAACTGGATCGGCTGCCTCGAGGGGCAACATCCATATCCGACCTCTCGGCTCACGTCGAGGAGGCGGTCGAGCGCGGGTGGGTCTATGCTTCGCTGCTTTTCGGCGACTCCCGCGTTCGTACGGGCCATCTGGTGGTCGGGATTCTCAAGACCCCGGGCCTGCGAAACGTGCTCACGCGTATGTCACCGGAATTCGGCAAGATCAAGCTGGAGGAGTTGTCCGACCAGTTCCCCCAGATCGTTACGGGATCTGCCGAGGACACACTCCCCGCCCAGGAGGGCGGTTCCGTACAATCGCCGGCGGCCCCAGGGCAGATGGCGCCGGCGCCCATGGGGAAACAGGAAGCGCTGGCCAGGTTTTCGGTCGACTTGACCGACCGGGCGCGCCAGGGCGACATGGATCCGATCGTGGGCCGCGACGAAGAGATCCGACAGATCATCGATATCCTTATGCGACGGCGTCAGAACAATCCCATTCTGACCGGTGAAGCGGGTGTCGGCAAAACGGCCGTAGTGGAGGGCTTCGCCCAGCGTATCGCCCAGGGCGATATCCCCGGACCGTTGAAGGACGTCACCCTGCGAACCCTCGACGTGGGGCTGCTCCAAGCCGGGGCGAGCATGAAAGGTGAGTTCGAGAATCGTCTGAGGCAGGTGATTGAGGAAGTCCAGTCCTCTCCCAAGCCGATTATCCTGTTCATCGACGAGGCGCATACCCTTATCGGCGCCGGCGGGTCGGCCGGAACCGGGGACGCCGCGAATCTGCTCAAGCCCGCCTTGGCCCGCGGGACCCTGAGGACGATTGCCGCTACGACCTGGAGCGAATACAAGAA
>CBFDDG010000243.1:0-7541 GCA_965603505.1 uncultured Phycisphaerae bacterium
ATGGGTCCGGAATACTACGCCCGGGGCGTAAGAAACCTGTCGATCAACACCGACGCGGTCGGCTGGTCGCACTATATTGCCCCGCAGGAGGAGCTTTCGTTCCAGGCCGCCATGTCGGCGCGTCTGGGCCTCGATGATCTCGTGGCGATGAAGGCCATCACCATCAATACCGCCCGAGCTCTTGGCGTCGACGATCGCGTCGGCTCGCTCGAAGTTGGGAAGGATGCCGACATCGTCATCAAGAAGGGGACACTGCTCGATGTCGCCTGCCCCGTGGACATGGTTCTGATCGACGGCAGGATCGTCTATCGGCGAAAAGGCGCCGATGTGGTCGTTCGAGAGAAGACTTCGACAGCAGATCAAAAGGAATCGCAGTCATGACCGATACCGGCAGATCCATCGTTTCCCGCGTCCTGTTAGGTGTCATATGCACACTTGCGTGGCCTTGTCTGAGCCGAACGGAAGCGCGTGTTTACGCACGTGGAGGCGTAGCGCCCGCTGCGGCGGGAGCCGAGCCGATCATAGCGATCAAGGCCGATCACATCGACACGGTCGCCAACGGCGTTATCGAAAATGGCGTGATCCTGATTCGCGGCGGAAAGATCACGGAAATCGGGACGGACGTGGAAATCCCGAGGACCGCCCGGATCATCGATGCAAGTGACAAGACCATCTTTCCGGGTTTGGTCAGTCCCGTATCCGTCATCGGTCTGTCCGGCCCGCAAGGGGGCAGTGCCGTGTCTCATCCCAACTATCGCGTCGCGGATGAGCTGTACCCCTATCAGCATGAGTACGCGCGGGCCCTCCAGGCCGGTTTTACCACGCTTGGCCTCGTTCCGAGGGGGCAGGGCATTACCGGGCGGGGAGCCATCATCAAACCGGTGGGTTCGTCGCCCAAAGAGATGCTCGTCGTCGAGACGGGGATTCTCTGGATCGATTTCCGGGCGAGTGACAAGATGAAGGGACTCGTCAGGAAGGCCCTCGAATCAGGGAAGAACAAGAAGGACTCCGACGACCCCGCAGTCGCCCCCCTGATCGAGGCCGTGCAGGGTGAGATCCCGACGTTTCTGTCCTGCACGCGGGCGGCCGATACGGTGCATCTGCTCGAGCTGATCAAGGATTATGACAAGATCAAGCCGGTGCTGGTCGCCGGCTTCGAGAACTACCGTATCGCCGACCGCCTTGCGAAACGCAAGCATCCGGTCGTCCTTGCCGCCTCGATCGAGTTCGAGGAATTCACCCGCAATCGACTCAACGTGCCGGATATGCTCAGCGAGGCCGACGTCAAGATCGTCTGCATGCCCGCATCGGCGGGCATCGAGGGTCACGAGGACTTCCGGCGGCAGATGGGGGAATTGGTCAAGTATGGTCTCAGCCGGAAGGTGGCCAGGAGAGCCATGACCCTCCATCCGGCCGAGGCCCTCGGCGTCGATTATCGCGTCGGAAGCCTCGAGAAAGGCAAGGACGCCAATCTGCTGATCCTCGACGGCGACGTGCTCGATGTGACGACCGTCATCCATAAGATCATGATCGAGGGCAAAATCGTGTACGAGAATCCAGGGGGGAAGACCCAATGAGGATAGAAGACCGCAGCGGGGCAATTCGCATGACTCGTCACATGAGGTTGAGCGTCTGGAAATGGCCCATGTTCCTGGTGGCGATTGCATTGGGCGTATGCACTGCTCAGACGTTATCCGCGAAGGAGGAAATCACCGCCATCAAGGGCGGCGACCTCTACACGATCACAAGCGGCATCATCAAGAACGGCACGATCCTCATCAAGGATGGGAAAATATGGAAGCTCGGGCAGAATCTGGATGTACCCAAGGGTGCGAACGTTGTTGATGCCGGCGGCAAAGTCGTGATGCCGGGTCTCGTAGCAGCGTCAACGATGTACATGCCGGCGGCCGGCTTTGCCCCGGACAAGATCGCCGACTCGCTCGACCCGTTCAACTACAGTATCTCACTGGCCTTGGCCTCCGGCGTCACCTCCATCTTTCTCAGTGGGCGCGGTCCCTCCGGCCGGGAGCCGATTGGAGGAACGAACGCCGTGATCAAACCCACATACGGCGACCTCGACGGCATGGTCGTGGCCGAGCCCGTGGCGGAGAATGCGAACATTGGGAGCGGCCGATGGATGCAGAGGACCGACTTCGTTCTGAAGATGCGCGAGGCAAGGGACTATCTGCGTCGGCTCGCCGACCATGAAAAGGCCAAGGAGAAGAACGAGAAAGCCGAAGCTCCCAAGAAGCCTTCCGGCATCGACCCTTACCTTCGTCTGCTTCGACGCGAGACGCCCGCGCGGGTGACGGCGATGACCGCGAGCGATATTCTCAAGGCGTTGGAGCTTGTGGATGAATTCCCGTTCCGGCTCATTATCGAGGATGCGACGGAGGCCTGGACCGTCGCTGAGGAGATTGCGGCAAGGGACGTGGCCCTGATCGTTACCCCGCGTGCGAAGCAGCGACCGAATGAATGGATTTCGCACCCTTCCGGCTCGAACGTGGAGAATGCCGCCATATTGAAGAAGGCCGGGGTCAAATTCGCGATCATCCCCGCAACACCGTACTTCGCGTTGTGGGGCATCGCGGGGCGTGACCTGATGACCTTGCCCATGGAGGCGGCCTTTGCCGTCAGCGGCGGGCTGGATGAGCAAACCGCTCTGGAGGCCATCACGATCACGGCCGCGGAGATTCTCGGCTTCGACGACCGCGTTGGGAGTCTCCAGGAGGGCAAAGATGCCGACATCATCGTGCTGGACGGGCATCCCTTCCATTACAACACATTCGTCGAGCTGACCTTTGTCAACGGCAAGCTCATGTACGACAAGAGCAAATCCACGTACTTCTCGCACATCAGAAACTACGATGGCAAAGTGAACGAGCCGTCTCTTGACGCGGTGCCCGAGGATTCGCCGTTGAGGCCGGATATGATGGCGCAAGAGCCGCTCTGATGATCTCCGGCACGGATGAAGCGGACAGTCCTACTCGATGCCGTACTGTTTGAGTTTGCGGTACAGGGTCGTGCGGCTGATGCCGAGGGACTCCGCGGTCTTCTCGCGATTGCCGTTTGTCCTTTGAAGCGCCTCGTGAATCGCCTCTCTCTCCGCTTTTTCGATGGCTTCCGCGATGTGTTCTCCCAGTGCGGAGGGTTTGGGCGAAGTCGGCTCCCCGAGTGGTCTGGCCGTACCTTTGTGGATACGCTCCGGCAGAGTCTCCGGATCGAGAGTCGCATTCGCGGAGATCGTCATGGCACTGTAGATGCAGTTCTTCAGTTCCCGCACGTTGCCGGGCCACTCGTAACGCGTCAACAGTTCCATGGTCTGCGCCGGAATGACGGGATGATCGATTCCGAGCGACGCCGTGTACTTGTCCACAAAATGGTCCACAAGCAGCGGGATGTCTTCCTTCCGCTCGCGCAGCGGACAGACCGTCAGGCTCAGAACGTGCAGCCGCCAGAACAAGTCCTCGCGGAACTTGCCTTCGGCCATCGAGGCCGCCAGGTCCCGGTTCGTCGCCGCGATGACGCGGACGTCCACTTTGACGGGCTCATTGCCGCCGATCCGGCAGAAGATCCCCTCTTCGATCACCCGCAACAGCTTGACCTGCGCTTCGAGCGTCAGTTCTCCGACCTCATCGAGAAACAGCGTGCCCCCATCGGCTTCCTCGAATTTGCCTCTTCTGAGCTTCGTGGCGCCGGTGAAGGATCCTGCCTCATGGCCGAAGAACTCGCTTTCGATCAGGCTGGCGGGAATGGCCCCGCAGTTGACGACGACGAACGGTCCCGCCTTGCGCCGGCCGGCCTGGTGGATGGCCCGTACAATGAGCTCCTTGCCCGTCCCGCTCTCCCCGTACACCAGCACGGTCCCGTCCGTCGCGGCGAATTTGCGCATCAGCGCGAACGTCGATTTCATTCGGTCCGAGGTGCCGATGATGCTGTCAAACGCGTACGCTTGCTCGAGCTGGCTCTCCAGTTCTTTGACCCGTCGTCTGAGCGCCACGAGCTCGACGGCCCGCGCGAGCAGGGCGAGCAGCTCATCGTTGTCAAAGGGTTTCTCGATGTAATCGAACGCCCCTTTCTTCATCGCGTCCACCGCCGAACGGACCTCTCCATGCGCGGTCATGATGATGGTCTTGCAGTCCGCCCCGAATTGCTTGTCCAGTTCCTCCAGGACCTTCAATCCATCGATGCCCGGCATCTTCAGGTCCATCAGCACGACCTCCGGCAGGAATCTTGGATACACGTCCAGGCACGATTCCCCCGAGGGGCTCACCTCGACCGCGTACCCGTGTTTCGCCAGCAGCACCGAGAGAATGGACCGAATCCCGGCTTCGTCGTCGACGACAAGGACTTTCGACTTCCTCATAGTGTGTACCTCTTGCTGTCGGCTTATTCCGACAGGAGAAGGATCTTCACGCTCGTCCCGCCTGCTTCGGCGCGCTCGATCCAGATCTCTCCGTCGTATCGTCTCACGATACTGCGGCAGATCGGCAGCCCGAGCCCGGTGCCCCCGGCCTTGGTCGTGAAGAACGGATCAAACACTTTCTCACGCAGTGCCTCCGGGACACCCGGGCCCTGATCGGAAACGTCGAGGAGAACTCTATCTTTGGCCGAGCCTCCGGATCGCACGGCCTGATCCAGGCACCTCGCCTGGATGCGGAGGATGCCGCCGTCGGGCATGGCCTGCAAACCATTCATCAGGATATTGAGCAGCACCTGCCGCAGCTCGCCCGGGTCAACGAACAGCTTCGGCAACTCCTCGGCGCAAGCCACCTCGAGCTGAACGTTCTGGCTTCGGGCCCGCGCGCCGATGAACGCGACACACTTCTCGATTTCCTGGATCAGTTCGACCGCCACCGGCCGGCTCTCTCCCGGCCGGGCCAGCGACAGGAGGTTGCCCACAATCCCATTGAGCCGATCCACTTCATCAAGAATGGTCTTCCCGAGTTTCCGCCGCTCGGAGTCGTCCCCGAACTCCTCGGCCAGGAACTGCACGGTGCTGCGAATGGCCGCCAGCGGATTGCGCAGCTCATGGGCGATGCCCGCGGCGAACTGTCCCATGGTGGCCAGTTGCTCGGCCCGGTACATCCGCTCGTTCTGGCGCAGACGTTCCTTGAACAGCAGGGCGTTCTCGAACGCCAGTCCCGCCTGTTTGCTGAGCACCTGCAGATTCCCGAGCTGCGCCCGGGTCACCGGCCCCTGCTCGAGACGCAGAAACACCAGGCCGATCAGGCGGTCCATCGAGATCAGAGGGAAAGCCAGCCGTATCCCGTGATCCAGGAAGGCTTGCAACTCTTCCCGAAGGTATTGTGTCACCGGATTGCTCTGGTGAAACAGCAGGATTTCCCGGTTGACGCGAAACCAGTTTGCCGTCCGGCTGTCCGCCGGAATATCGGGGAGATCGCCCAAATCTCCTGCGGCGGAATCCACCGGACTGAAACCTGTGAACGTTCTCTTGGCGCCACCGTTCGCCAAGTACACGACGGCGTGCTCGACGGCCATGAACTGTTTGAGCTTGCCGCGCAGATTGTGCGTAAGTTGCTCGGGGTCGACGATGAGCAGCAGCCCATCTTCAAACTCAATCAGCGGATCATCGTCCTGATGCCGCCTGCGGAGCAATTTGCTCATGCCCTTCCACATACAGAGCTCCCGGACGAGAAAAACGACTTGTCACTCTCAAGTGCCGCACGTACTGTATGCTCCCATGTGTACTCTTCGATAGACGCCGCAAGATAGATCCGTCATAGTCACGACGGCCCTCTTCGCGACGGGTACAGCCTCCTTCAACAGGATATCATTCGCAAGAGTCACACGCGAGTTCTCGATGGGGACCGCTTCGAGTACGTCCGTAATCTCCATCCGAGATACGAGACTCGTTCCGCATGTAATCCCTGCTATCTACCACACAAGCGGGGACCGCCATAAGTTGTACTCGCCTCCCACTCACATGTCGCCGTCGCCATTCCGGACTCTCCGGAGACTTGAAGCGGTCCATCGTGAGCCCCAGGTCTCTCTCGGTATGAGGCCGGATCCTTTAATTATTGCGTTTGCTCGCGGTCACAGTCTTGTCTCCGGGACGAACCTCACCATTCACCTCTCCACGATAATCTTTGCCTGCTGGATCGCATTATGGCCCGATTTCAGGAACGGGCGCGGCATGGGTTGGGCAATGCCGTTGACGTCTACGGTTCGGCAGCGGAGGTCATATTCCCCGGGGTGTTCGAGCGTGAGCAGGGTCGCCCAATGGACAATCGTGTTGCGAAGCGGCCACTGTCGCGGCCGGCCCGTGGCAGGATCGATCTGCCGCGGGACCGGCGGCAGCTTGCCTTCGGGGAGGCCCCCTCCCCAGCGTTGCGGCGGCGGCAGAATGGTCGCCTCCTTCCATTCGACCGTCGCAAAGTAAGGGTCATCCTTCGGAAGTGGCTCGCCATGCGGGTGAAGCCAGCATTGAACCTTGCTCAGGCCGGAGACGCCGACTTGAGCGATTCCCTTGACCGGCGCCGGCTGTCCCACCTTCATCGTTTTGGGGGTGTCGACGAAGCGGGCGCAGGTTTTGATGTGGCTGACCGTATCGTTATTCCACAGGGCATAGGTGTCGTTCGCCTGGTAGCTGTTGGTGAGCATGATGTGCTGGAGCCACTTCACCGACTTATTGCCGTATGCGTCCGGGACCAGCATGCGAACGGGGCCGCCCCGCCTGCTCGTAAGCCATTGATTGTTGAGCTTGTAGCAGAGGATGACCGGGTGCTCGCCCGGAGGGTCCTCCAGGACCCGGCCGACCGGCAAAGAACTCTGAAATCTCTGTTTCGGGTCATGATTGTGGTAGCCATAGTAGAAGACACGTCGGACGTTACCGGTCGGACGGGCCAGCCATACCACCTCCCGCAACGGAACCCCCTCCCATAAACCCATCCCGCACGGCTGCTGTCCATTGGTGCACGAGATCACGCTCATAAAACGTACCGCGTGTTTCTCGGCGAGCCTCATGATTCCATCCCAGTTCAGGGCCGTACCCAAGGACCTGGAGAGCGGTCGCTCGACCTTGGCGTCGCTTTCGGGGTCGGGCAGAACCTCAAGCTCCCAGGTCTCACGTGTCAATCCTGCCTCGCGCAGCCTCTCCGGCGGCAACTCGTGCGGGGGCGGATTGCCTCGACCGTAGGTGAGAAAATCCTCCTCCCGGGTGAGATACTCCAGCTTGGGGTCCGCTTCCTGCAGGAGCCGCTCGGAATCGTCGTCTCGGGCCCCCAGGCCCGATGTGCTCACGCCGGCAACGCCCGCCGCACCCAATTGCAGGAAGCAGCGGCGTGTGACGCCAGGATACTCTCTTGCCAGTCGTTCTCTCTTGCTCATGGGGATAACCTCAACGATTATGACGTGCATGGGAGCGCATCGTCAAGTCCAAAAGAGAAAAGCGAGCACGAGCCTGGGTGGCCACATCAATCATACGCGAGTGCCGCTTTCGGAGGCGTGCGATTACCTTCACGGTTCGCCACGTTCCGTGAGGAGACTTGACAGCGTCACACCCCTGCGTCTACCGTTAG
>CBFDDG010000244.1:0-7532 GCA_965603505.1 uncultured Phycisphaerae bacterium
GCGATGCCGCCCTCGGCGGAGCTTGCAGCCTCCTCGGGCCCTCCCGGCGAAGAAACCGCGCACCCGGAGGCAAGCAATAGGAGGCCCCCGATCAGTGCTATGACCTGGATTCTTTTCATTGGCCTTCCCGTTCCTGATGCACGTCGCACGGGCCGGAAACAGTCCCTCGTTGGCCCTCTCACTTCCGCCCTGTCTCTCGGCGGCGCCGAACCGTCTCCATCCTCCCTGCCATCTATTATTATCTATTTTCAAGCCACAAATGTCAAGCATTTTGCCCAAGTTAGCCAAGCTGCGTATTCCACCGAATTGTCCGTGGACGGCAGGAAGACGTCGGCGATAAAACGGGAGCACCGCCAAAGGTAGACCCCGGAATTGACGCCCAGTGGGCCGAGGAAGGAGAACGCGGTGCTCCCTGTGAGTGACCGGTTCCGTCGTCGCTCACGACGATCCATCCCTTCTCCCGTGACGGCGTTCGTCCGGCCGAAATGTGGATGCCCAATTCCTGGCCCTTGGATAGAGCGTACATCCGCGATTTGTGCAGAAAATCTTGGCGGGGCCAAGCTCATGTTATCGGAGCTAAATCAGACAGCCTGCGGCGGATCAGACCGTCTCCCGGGCACGGAAAGCTGTAAGGACCGGGAGGACGCAGGAGCCGGCAGGACCTCGTGCCGACAAGCGGCCTTACCTGTATTGATACCTGCGATCCGTGGGCAGAAAAAGCGTGAGAAAAGACTCAAGAAACAGAACCCCGACGGCCGATTCTTGAGGATGGATAGGTTGAAAATGTGGCTCGAAGCTGCGACCAGCAAGGTCATCTTAGCCCGAAGCCGCGCCGTTCACCTTGAGTAGGCATGCATGTCAGATCGGAATCCGGGCGGCGTCGGTGGCGGCTATGTAAAAAAGGAGAGAGCCACAAACAATTTGGGCCGTGCCCCTGCGAAGTAGCAGACGAGTAGTTCAATACGGGATGACAAAAGAACGACACTGAATACCCTCGTACTGCCGTCGCAGGGGCTTTTTTATTGATCTAAGCCGACATGCCGGCATGCCTCGCGGCCGGTAGCCTCCTGACTTCCGCTCTCACCGAGCGGACTTGACCCGTCTCTCCCACTGCCCCAGCAATCCCCTCAATTTGAGGGCCGTTTCAGGCTGGTCGGCAATGAGGTTGTTTCTCTCTTGCGGGTCGGCCTCGAGATCAAACAGGTACTCGCGGGCCTCGGTCCCGTCGTCCAGGATGATGTACTTCATGGCCCCATCGCGCACGGCCTTCCGGGTCCGTTGGCCTCGTCTCGCCCGCCAGAAGAGCGTGCGCCGCTGGACGGGCCGGCCGGCCTCCACGAAGCTCAGGATATCGATCCCGTCGAATGGGCGTGCAGACTTCGCTCCCGCCGCTCGCACGACAGACCGGGAGAAATCCATGGTCATGCACGGCTGGTGCGACACGGCCCCTTGCGGCAGCGCGCCCGGCCATTTCGCCACGCATGGGACACGGATGCCTCCCTCGAAAAGGTTGCCCTTGTAGCCTGCGAACGGCGTATTCCTGCCCATCCGGTTGGCGCCGTTGTCGCTCATGAAGATCACAAGTGTATTCTGCGCGACGCCGGTCTCTTGCAGAGTGCGCAGGATCGCCCCGACGCCGGTGTCCATCCGCTCAACCATCGCAACGTACGTGCTCCGCGAGCCCTTGTTGTAGTCGTCTTGGGAGATCGGCTCGGGCCGTCTGTCGCCGGGCCCCTGATATGGCGTGTGAGGAGCCGTGTAGGCGACGTAGAGAAAGAATGGACCCTGGCGATTCTTGCGGATGAACCCCACAGAGTCCTCCGTGATCAGGTCGGTGAGGTAGCCTTCCCGCTGGATCGGCTCGCCATTGCGGTACAGGACCGGCTCGCCGGTGTATTCGCAGTGATGGAAATAGTCGGCCGAGCCGCCCACGGGGCCAAACCAATGGTCAAAGCCGTGATTCGAGGGGAAGAACTTCCGCTCGTATCCCAGGTGCCATTTGCCGGAGATTCCGGTGGCGTATCCGGCGGCCTTGAGCACGCGCGCGATCGAGGTTTCCGAGGCCGGCAGGCCAAGATCGTGCGTCTCGCGTAATCGGATAGCGTCGTCGTACCGCCCGACATTGCCGACCCCAAGGGCGCATTCGAGCCCGCCGACGCGGTGCTGGTATCGGCCGGTCAGCAGGGCCGTGCGCGTGGGGGTGCATTCGGGAGCATTGGCGTAAAACGTCGTGAAGCGAACCCCTTCGGCGGCGATGCGGTCGATATTCGGCGTGCGGATATCCTCGCAGCCGTAGCACCCGACATCCCCATAGCCGAGATCATCGGCCATGATCAGCACAATATTCGGCCCGCGGGCCCCAGTCGAGGCTCCGGTCCGGCATGCACCCACTCCGACCGCTCCGGCCAGCAGTCCGGCGGAATACGAGATGAACCGACGTCGTGTGACGATCGTTGCCACGGCGATACCCTTCCCATTCTTCGGAGATCAGCCAAAATCGCGGCTTTCAACCAGCCCGTGCGTCGTTTATAATGTCTCCCGGCACTGATGGCAAATCCTTGAAACAAAGGCGTGCGCGATACGAACCATGAGGTTGGCAGGTCCATTCGGAGGATCATCATGGCAGGCAAGATGCTGGAGCGTCGGACATTCCTGAAGCACACGGCAGCCGTAGCCGCCGGCACGTTCGCTGTGCCGCTGTTCGTCCCGTCGGCCGCGTTGGGCAATGCCGGCCGTGTCCCGCCGAGCGAGCGCATCACCATGGGCTTCATCGGTGTCGGGGGCATGGGCACGAACAATATGCGGGCGTTCCTGGCCCAGCCGGACGTGCAGGTCCTCGCGGTCTGCGACGTGGTTGAGGCCAACGACCAGTACGGACACTGGTACAAGCAAGGCTGGAACGGAGCCTGGTTCGGACGCGAGCCCGCCCGCAAGATCGTCGAGGACGATTACGCAAGGAAAGACCCCTCCGGCCAATACAAGGGCTGCAACGCCTATGTGGATTTTCGAGAGATCATCGCACGGGACGATATCGACGCCGTCTGCGTCACGACGCCGGACCACTGGCACGCCATCCCGGCCATCATGGCGGCCACGAGGGGCAAGGATGTCTACTGCGAGAAGCCCCTGAGCCTGACGGTCGCGGAAGGTCGGGCGATGGTCGAGGCCGCACACCGGTATAACGTCGTCTTCCAGACGGGGACGCAGCGGCGTTCGAGCGAGCAATTTCGCTTCATCAACGAGTTGATCCGAAACGGCCGGATCGGCAAATTTCAGCGGGCCGTCACCACAATCGGGCCCAACAACAAACAGGCCCCGCCGAGCGACTGGCAGCCCATGCCGGTCCCGGAATGGCTCGACTACGATATGTGGCTCGGGCCGGCCCCCCGGGCCCCCTACCACAAGGACCGATGTCTCTACACCTTTCGCTTCGGACTCGACTATTCCGGTGGCCAGACCACGAACCTCGGCGCCCACGTCATCGACATGATTCAGCAAGCGAACGGCACCGATGAAACGGGGCCCATCGAGGTGGAGGACCTCGGCGGCGAATTCCCGAAAGACGGGCTGTTCACCACGGCGACTCGCGTGGCCTTCCGCGCCCGCTATGCAAACGGCCTGGAGCTGACATGCACGACGGGCGACGGGGAGTTTTGGCGCCTCGAGGGCACCGACGGCTGGATCGAGGCGCGAGGCAATAAGTGGACGTGCTCGCCCGAATCGCTCAAGACCTCGGTGATCGGCACCGACGAAATTCATCTCTACGAGAGCAACGATCACCACCGCAACTTCATCGACTGTATCAAGAGCCGGCAGCGGCCGGCGGCCCCGGTCGAGATCGGACATCGCTCGACAACGATCTGCCACCTTGGTAACATCGCGATGAAGCTTCGCCGAAAGCTCCACTGGAACCCCGTCGCCGAGCGGTTCACCGACAGCGAGGAGGCCAACCAGATGCTCTCGAAACCGATGCGAAGCCCCTGGCACCTATAGCAGGATGGATTTGTCGTTGTCAGAAGAGGTTATGACAGGAGAAGAATCATGTGCCACAAACACGTTTCTGTGTGGACCGTTGCTCTGCCGGTCGTCGCGCTCGCGCTCGGTCTGACGGCGGCCCTTGGCGATGACAAGCCCGTGACGCTGGACACGGACCCCAATTTGGCCGGCTGGTGGACATTCGACGAGACCTCCGGGACCCTTGCGGCGGATTCGTCCAAACATGGGCGAAACGGCACACTCGTGGGCGGTTTGTCGTTCGACAAGAACTCTGCGACCGGTCGCGTGGGAAAAGCCATCCGCTTCGACGGCAAAGACACCCGAATCGAAGTCCGTGGGTACAAGGGAATCACGGGGACACAGCCTCGCACCGTGTCGGCCTGGATCAAGACGGAAGCCACGCGCGGAGAGATCGTCTCGTGGGGAACGCAGGACTTCGGCCAGATGTTCGTCTTCGGACACATTCGCGGGCGGATCGGCATCACCCCCAGCGGCGGGTACTTCTATATGAACCCCGAAACGGACGACGATGAGTGGCATCACGTGGCCGTTGTCGTGCGGGATGCGGAGTTGCCTAATCTGCATGACGACGTGACGCTCTATCTGGACGGCGTCGAAGCCGAGATCCACGACATCGGCCTGCTCGATCTGTGGCCCATCCAGACGGGCGGCGATCTGGACGTTCGTATTGGACGAAGATTCAACGGTCTCCTCGACGACTTACGCATCTACGACCGCGCATTGGCGGGAAACGAAATCAAGGCCTTGTTCGAGCTGAAGAGCAATCGCCCATTGACCTCATCTCAGCAGTAAAGGAATCACAAGATGGAAAAGAAACCAGTGACCCGGCGCGAGTTCGTACGGAACACGGCGATCGCGGCAGCCGGTGTGGCCGTCGGTACGGCGGGCATGACGAGCCGAACCACCCAGGCAGCCGCTGAGAAACCCGTCGATACCTCCAAGATCCTCAACTACAACCCGGACATGGAATACCGCCGACTGGGAAAGACCGGCCTGATGGTCTCCGTCGCTTGCCTGGGGGGACACTCGCGCAGCAACCAGCAGGAGCGCACCGATATCATCAGCCGCTGCATCGATGCGGGCATCAATTACACCGATGCCTGTTGGGACGGTGAGGTCAAGCGCGACGCCAAGGCGCTCAAGGGACGACGCGACAAGATGTATCTGGCGCTCTCACACGGCGCCAAAGAGGTCCGCAACGATGATTACCGCACGTCGAAGAAACTCCTGGCCTCGCTCGACGAGTTGCTCAGGGACTCCGGTCAGGACTACACGGACCTGTGGCGGATCACCTGCCTCGAACCCGGCGGCCGGCACACGTTCAATACCGCCTGCGAGATCGTGGACGCCCTGGAGAAGGCCAAGAAGCAGGGCAAGGCCCGTTTCTGCGGCTTCTCCTCGCACGACCGTCGGTGGATCAGATTCATGATCGAGTACTTCCCGCAGGTCGAAGTGGTTCTCTTCCCCTTTACCACGATGACCAAGAGAGCGCCGCAGGACAGTCTCTTCGATGCGCTCAAGCAGCGCGACGTCGGGGCCTTCGGCATCAAGCCGTTTGCCGCCGCCTCGCTGTTCCAGGGCGATCTCGAGGAGAACAACAAGCGAGGCCGATTGGCCATCCGCTACATCCTGCACAGCAACACTGTGATCCCCATCCCCGGCATGAACCGTCTTCGGGAAGTGGATAACGTCGTCAAGGCCGTCAAGGAGCGACGGCAGTTCGACGTGAAGGAAGCCGCGGAACTGGAGCGAGCCGGCAAACAGGCGTGGGCCAACCTGCCTGCAAACTATCAATGGCTCAAGAACTGGGAATACGTTTGATCCAGGGCCGCATTTGACAATCACCGTCGTGGATGGATAGATAGCATGACGTTCCCCAAACACGCTCCCTTAGAGACTGCGCTCTTCGTTCTGCTCGGTGCGCTGCTGATCCTCTCAACCGGCGGCTGCGAGCGAACCGACGCAACGGCACGATCCACAATGCAGACCCGCCAGGGGGACGACGCCGAGCCTGTTGCGCGCCGGCAGCCCGAGGTCAAAGAAGAGGTCCCGCTGCTCCTCGAGGATGAGCCCCCCCTGCTGCTCGACGACGATCCGGCCGCCGAAACTGAAGCCGGGGCCACGGCCGACAACAGCCGTTGCTTTGTCTGTCACGTCAACTACATGCAGGAAGAGCTTGCCGTCCGCCACGCGCAAGCGAATGTAGGCTGCGCGAACTGTCACGGGGCCAGCGACGCCCATATCGCCGATGAATCCTGGGCCTCGGGGGGCAACGGCACGGCGCCCGATATCATGTATCCCAAAGACAAGATCAATCCGTCCTGTATGGCCTGCCATCCGAAAGAGAAGATCGACACGCCGCAGCACGAGCCGCTGTTTTCCGAGGCCGCCGGCGCAAAGAAGGTCTGCACGGACTGCCACGGCGACCACCGTCTTCCCCAGCGCCGCTGCAAATGGAAATAGAAGCCCATCCGCGCAAGCACAAACAGCGCCCGCTCTCGAACCGACCGATCTTGGGCGGCACAGGTGCGCGGTGGGCATAGCCCAGCCTACAAATGAACCGGCGGTACGCAGGGCACACGCGCCGTCTGCAATCAGATGAGTTGCGTCTTGCCCGGAACGGCGACGGGTGCGACCGGCAGATCTCCGAACTCGAGCTTCTCAACGGACAGATCGAGCTTCGAGGCCTTCATGGCCCAATCCCAGTTGAGAGCCCGGCCCGTGTAGGCACTCATGCGGCCGAGGATGAGGGTCATCGTGGTTTCAGCGATGCGGCGGCATTCGTTGATTGGCTTACCGTCCCGGATGCTGTTGATCAGGTTCCGGAATTGCGTGACCTCGCCGCTGTGGATGGGGTCATCGTACGTGTAGATCTTGCGGCCCTTCGTATCCTCTATATAGCCCATGGAGCGGTCGGTGACGGTGGCCCCCTTCTGGCAGAGGATCCGCTCGCCGACCCGCGCCGTCGAGCCTTCGATCTGCGAGCACATGCTCATGACCCGCACGCCGTTGGGGTACTCGTACTCGACCGTGAAGTGGTCCCAGATATTACCGAACTCCGGACCGGTCCGCGACTGGCGGCCGCCCATGCCGAGGCAGGAGACCGGATGCGAGCCGATGGCCCAGTTGATCACGTCCATATTGTGCAGGTGCTGCTCGACGATATGGTCGCCGGAGAGCCACACGAAATAGGGCCAGCACCGGATCTGCCATTCCATGTCCGACCACGCGGCCTGGCGCGGCTCCCAGTGCCACTTGGAGCTGCCCCAGTTCCAATAGGCCTGTCCGCCAACGATCTCGCCGAGCTCGCCTTCGTGCACGCGTCTCATCAGCTCCTGATACTGCGGCTGCCATCGCTGCTGCGTCCCGGCCACGATCGAGAGCTTTTTTCGGTCCGCCATGTCCGCCGATTGCATCAGCGAGCGTATGCCCACCGGGTCCACAGCCGCCGGTTTTTCCATGAAGATGTGCTTGCCCGCCTCCACGGCGGCGCGGACCATCGGCGGCCGAAAGCC
>CBFDDG010000245.1:0-7423 GCA_965603505.1 uncultured Phycisphaerae bacterium
GCCGGGCCAGTGGCAAGATTCAGTTCCTGATCGTTCGCGACGGGACGGGATTGTGCCAGTGCGTCGTGGAGAAGGGCGGCATTGCCGACGAACTCTTCGAGCAGCTCAAGCACCTCGGGCAGGAGTCCTCGCTGTCGGTGACGGGGACCGTGCGCGCCGACGAGCGCAGTCTCGGCGGCCACGAGCTGGCCGTGACCGATGCTCAACCGATCGCGCCGGCGGAAGGCTATCCGATTACGCCGAAGTCGCACGGCGTCGATTTCCTGATGAAGAATCGCCATCTGCACCTGCGGTCGCAGCGGCAGTGGTGCATCGGCCGGATTCGCCATACCGTGATCGACGCCATCCGGCGATTCTTCAACGACAACGGTTTCATCCTCGTCGATACGCCCATCTTCACAACGATTGTCGGCGAGGATCAGACGTCGCTGTTCGAGGTGGACTACTTCGGCCGGCCGCTGCACCTGACCCAGACCGGGCAGCTCTATCTGGAATCGGCCGCGATGAGCTACGGCCGCGTCTACTGTTTCGGACCGACGTTCCGGGCCGAGAAGAGCAAAACCCGTCGACACCTCACCGAGTTCTGGATGGTCGAGCCGGAGGTCGCGTTCATCGACCTCGACGGCCTGCTCGAACTGGGCGAGAACTTTGTTTCCTTTATTGTCGCTCGTGTCCTGGAAGACAACCGCAGCGACCTGGCGGCCCTTGAAGCCGATATCCCGGCGCTGGAGAGGATCAAGCCGCCGTTCTATCGACTGACGTACACGGAGGCCGTCGAGATTTTGAAAGGCCCCAGGGCCGCCGAGTTCCTCGCGCAGGAACTGAATGACTTGCAGAATCAGAAGCAGCAAATCGAGAGTCGAATCGCCGAGTTGGACAAGCAGCAGGCCGGCCAGCTCAAGCAGTGGCAAAAGGATAAGATCGCGGCGGAATTGATCGAGTTGCGCGTGGCCCTGGACGAGATCGGCACGCGGATCGAGAACAACCCGAAGCACGCGCAGTTAGCGGCCGAGTTCGAGTGGAGCAAGGACTTGGGCGGGTCCGACGAGACGATCATCTCGCAGATGCACGACAAGCCCGTGTTCGTGACGCACTACCCGCGCGAGGCCAAGGCCTTCTATATGAAGACCGACCGGGCCAACGAGAAGGTCGTGGAGAATTTCGATCTGCTGGCCCCGGCAGGATTCGGCGAGATCATCGGCGGCTCCGTCCGCGAGGACGACCACGACCGGCTGCTGGCCCGCATCAAAGACCAGGGCCTGAACCCGGAAACGTACGATTGGTACCTGGACCTGCGCAAGTACGGCGCGGTCCCCCACGGCGGCTTCGGACTCGGCGTCGAGCGGACCGTCGCCTGGATTGCCGCCGAAAAGCACATCCGCCAGTGCATCCCCTTCCCCAGAATGATGGACAAGGTCTACATCTGAGCCGAGGTGGGCGGCGGCAAGCTGAAGGGCGGAAGAGCCGTGCCACACTTCACGAATGACGCTTCACGCACCGTCCCGCTACCGGCCGATACTGATGGCGTGGCGACGTTTGTGAAATGTGCAGGGCTGACCCCGCATTCTCCGCGCGAGGGCCGGTCTATTTGCCGGCGAGGATTTCTTCGAAGAGGTTCGCCAGATCGTGAGTGAGCGTTCGCCGGTCAAAGCGGCTCAGATCGCAATCGGCGGGTGCTCCCTTCAACCTGTTGTCTTTCCAGAGTCGCCAGTAGTGATGAAAGCCTTCGGCGATGCGGCGTGCGTCGTCAATCCCGGTAGCTCGACCGGCCCCGGTCGTGCGGAGCAGCCAAGCGTCACCGCCATGCTCGGGAACCACTCCGAGGATGGGCTTGCCGGCAGCCAGGTATTCATAGGCCTTGCCGCCGACGACATCATCGCCCTTCCCGTGCATCGTTTGCAGCAGAATGAGGACGTCCGCCTCGCGCATGAGCCGCAGGCTCTCCCGGTACGGCACGCATTCTATCCTCTCAACAGGCCCCGTCAGTTTTGCGGTCAACTCCCTCTCAAACCCTCGCATGGTCCCGATCAGACGGAGCCGGGCCGTATCGGCAAACGCCTTGTCCCGGCAGGCCAGGTGAAACCCTTCGAGCAGGATTGACGGATCTCGAATCCCCTTCTCGAGTTTGCCCAGATAGCAGAAACAGCAGCGAGGCCCGCGGCCGGCAGATTCAAGGTCTTCGGATAATTGCGAAAAGCCATTGGTAATGGCCACAATGCGTTGGGCCACGGAATCGCCGCAGGAGCCGCGCATGATCTCGGCCGTCAGGGGACTCGTGTAGACGATGCGCTGCGCCCGTTGCAGCACCCGCGGCTCCCAGAGCTTCGCTTGTTTCCTTTCGGCGGGCCCCATTCTCGTCCAGAGCACTCCGTACGTCCACGGGTCGCGTATATCGGCCACCAGCGGCTTTCCCGTCAATTTCGAGAGCCGGTAGCCCAGCCGCAGCGTCGCCCACGGAGGACCGCTCGCCCAGATGAGATCGAATCCGTGTCGCCGCAAGAATCTCAGTCCGGCCAGGACGGTCAGCGGTCCCAGGGCACGGGCGTTGGAAACTCTTTCCACCGCGCGGGACAGCCTTCCCAGCATGCCGGTGGATGCGACCGGTGAACTGTCCCCCGTGTCAGCTCGTGCGGAGAAACGCCAGGGCCGGACCGTGGTGATCCGGCAGCAAGGGTCCAACTCCTGTAGCACCTGTTTGTCCAGAGCGTGGCTTGCGTAGCAGAATCCGTTCTGGGTCACGATCAACGGGGTGAAGCCGAATTCGGGCAGGTGCTTGGCGAAATGGAACGGGCGCCACGAGCCGCTCGTGTTTATGGGGGGGAACTCATAGGCGATCATCAACACGTTTCTTCTCATCGACGAGTCTCTGACAGCGTCTTTTTTGACATTCGCGCCGGGTTCAGCCGGGACCGCAGATGGACCAGCACCGCGCACAAATCATGACGGTCCTGTGCCCGCAGGGAAAAGCCGAACGGGATGCACCTCGCCATGAGCAGGAGGAATTGACACAGCCAGACCGGGACCGATATATCGATGATCCTCGTTGCAGCCGCGCTGGTTGAATTCACCAGTACCAGCCGTTTACTGATTTCGACCTTGGCAGTCACTACCAAACCCGTTCGATCACATCGTCAGAAAGCTTGGACACGGTACAGGCTCGAGATCCCCTCGAGACATCCAGGCGCAGGTGCGATCCTGTCCTTAGTCAGTAGTTCGGCTATCCGGCGCGTTTTCATAAGGCAAATCCACGTCACGTCCCTGCTGGACGGCGTTTGATGGGACAATGGTCGCGAGATATGGCGAGGCGGCATTTATCGGCCCTCGAGGGAGGGTCAGCGAAGCACAAATCTTTGCCAGCCGGTTGCTCGCCCCCGAAGGCTGGGCTCATTCTAGCCCGTCGTCGACGGTCATGAGAAATCTCGCCAGGTGTTTGCCGTAGTCTTTGCCGCCTCTTCTTCGGGATTGCGCGATCACAAGGTCGTTGTCCAGGTCCACTCTGAGGATCGCCGAAGTCGCCGAGCCGTGCCCGATGACATTTCTGCTGAGAATGGTGGCGTCTTTGGGCACGTTGTTTGTGCCGGCATCCGGATGAGCCTGGCGCATCCATGTGATGCCGATTCCCCAGTCTTTGTCGATGTCCGGATAGTATTGACTCAACGGCCTGGGGAGTATCTGCGCAAAGGTTTCGGGTGAGAAGAACTCGCGGTCGCCATAGGAGCCTCGGTTCAGGAGAAGCTGTCCCAGCCGCGAGAATTCTCCAGCCGTGCTGAAACAACTGAAGCCCAGGTCTTCCTCCAGTACGGTGTTCTTCATTTCGAGGGGGTCGAACAGATTCTCTCGCATGAGTCGAAAGATGCTCTTGCCGCTCACGACTTCCATGACCTTGCCGGCGAGGTCATAGCCCATGCCGTTGTAGTTGTGTACCTTCCCCGGGCTCAGCAATTCGATCCCGTTCGCGATGATGTTGTCAAGCCAGGGATTGTGCAGGCCGTCCCACTCCTCGTGGCCGTACAGCCCCGTCGTGTGCGTGAAGCATTGTCGCAGGGTAATCGCTTTGTCGCCGGAAACGGGGAAATCCGGGAGATACCGCCCGACCGGATCGTCGATTCCAATGAGCCCCTGGTCCACGAATTGTGCGAACAGGACGCCGGTTACCAGCTTCGTCAACGAGGCCATTTCCGTTGCCGTCTCGCGGGTCAACTGGCCCCACGTCCATTGTCCAACCGGCTCGTGAACGATGACCACCCCGTGACGCGCCACAAGGACGATGAACGGTTCACCACTGGCCTCAAACCACTCCCGGCACACCTCCCGCACTCTATCCGCTGTTCCGGGCTTGAAACCGGCCTCTTTCTCCGTTCCCTCATGAAGCACCGCTGCACTCTTTCCCTGTATCTTCCGGGGCATCCTCAGCCGAGGATATGCGTCCTCGATACCCAGGATCTTTCGCTTCAGGGCCAAATGAAAGTCGTGGTCTCGGACGATTGGCGAATCGGTCAACGCGGATTCTCCTCCCATGCCCCCCATCTCATGGAGATAGGACATCAGCACCGCGCCTTCCTGCTGGCGCAATATGGATTGCAGTACCATTCTTCCGGCGAAGGCTGCGATTGCATCTTCGTGCTCGTTCCATGCACGCCGGCTGACGCCGTCGATGGGAATGAAATCCAGATGTGCCTTCAGCCTCTCACTCCAACCGAACCAGTTCTTGGGACGGCAATACACCGTGCAAGCTCGTCGGACGATCATTCCGTTTGACGTCCTTCCTTCCACATAGAAGGCGTAACGCCCTGGCTCTTTCGGTGTGGTCACTTCGGCGAGGGCTCCATCAAACCAACGCACATGAAGCGGAAACTTCCCCAAAGCCCTCTCAACGACCTGTGGCTTATCCCACTCAACTTCGGGGAACCGGCCGGGTTCGAAGGTATAGTCCCACGGATTGCCCAGTTTCGACACGACCCGACAGCTCAAGAAGTCCTTGATTGCCTCCTGCTTGCTCGTGGGGCCATCATCGGCGCGTTTCTCCCTGGCTTCGACGGCCCACACTTCTCTACAGGCCAGCGAAAGTGCAGCGAGCAGGATGAGCATCGCCAGTGATGTTCCGTTTTTCCTCATTGGATAGGCCTTTCCAGAACCGACAGCGTTTCAGTGCCGCAGCGTCCCATACAGCCGGAAAGATCGCACGGCTCATTATCCTATTTCGTTCGAGAACCAGGATTCTAATGCGGCCAGTCCATCCGTTCAACCTGTGCGTCGAGACACCGGGGAATCCATGGGCGGGTGCCGACCGGCCGGAACTGATTGTGCCAAACAAAGGCGATTTCTCGTGGTCCAAATGGGTGCTAACTGCTTTTTACATAATGGATTACAGGAAAGAAGGCGGATGAAATCTTTCGGACGACAAAGCCAATCGGGACGGAGACCTTGCCGGATTCCTGTTGCCTGTGGGCGGGGGTCTTGTATCCTCTGCTTCGACAACAGGATGGAGTTCCATGGAAATCAGGATTGAGAGTCTTCTCGACGGGGCCCGGCGGGCCCGCGGCACCGTGGTGATCGTGGACGTCTTTCGAGCCTTCACGACGGCGGCCGTGGCGCTGGCGCGCGGGGCGTCCCGGATCGTCATGGCCCCCGAGCCCGAGGAGGCGCTGCGGCTGAGAGAGCAGGGCGTCGGAGACATCTGTGTGGGCGAGGTCAACGGAATGCGCCCGGAAGGGTTCGATTTCGGCAACTCGCCCCATGAGTTGATGCAGGCTGCGCTGGAAGGCCGCGTCGTGATCCAATCCACGCGGGCCGGGACCGCGGGCGTGGTGGCTGCGACGCAGGCTGAGGCGATCTACGCCGGCTCGTTTATGGTGGCCGGGGCGACGGTCGAGGCGATCCGCCGGGACGATCCGGCGGGAGTGACGATCGTGGCGATGGGATGGAATGCGACCGTACGGACCGACGAGGATGAGCAGTGCGCCCTGTACCTGCGGAACCTGCTGGAGGGTCGCCGGCCCGATCCCGAGGCGGTTCGCAAGTTGGTCCTGGCCGGCGGCGAGGTCGCGAAGTTCCACGATCCAGGGCAGCCGCATTTTCACTCGGAGGATTGCGAGATAGCCCTGCAAATCGATCGATACGATTTTGCGATTCGGATCGAACGCGAGGGAGATCATCTGGTAGCGAGACGGCACGGATGAGCGACTGGACGATTCAAAAACTCCTGACCTGGATCACGGACTATCTGACGCAGAGGACGGTGGATGCGCCGCGTCTCAGTGCGGAGCTACTGCTGTCCAGCGTTCTGGGACTGAAGCGCATCGAGCTGTACACGCAGTACAACCAGCCGGTCACGCAGGAGCGGTTGGAGCAGTTGCGGGGCCTGGTCAAGCGGGCGGGGCTGCACGAGCCGGTCGTGTACCTCGTCGGCAAGACGGAGTTCTACTCGATGGAATTCGAGGTCACGCCCGATTGCCTGATCCCCCGTCCGGAGACCGAGCTGCTGGTCCAGAGAGCCATCGAGTTCCTGCGCCGGCGCAGCGGGCCCCAGCAGGTCTGCGATCTGTGCACCGGCTGTGGCGTGATTGCCGTGGCGATTGCCGCCAATGTCCCGGACGCCAGGGTGGTGGCCACGGACCTGTCCGCCGCTGCGCTGGGCGTGGCCGCCAGGAATGTAGCGAAGCACGAGTTGCAGGACCGCGTGGAATTGCTCCAGGGGGACCTGTTCGAGCCGGTTATTCCGCAGCTCGACGTGACGCCGTTCGACTTGATCGCGTGCAATCCGCCGTACGTCAGCACCGTCGAGTACGAGGCCCTGGAGAAGAACGTGAAGGACTATGAGCCGCGGCTCGCTCTGCATGCCGGCGACGATGGGCTCGACGTCTACCGCAGGCTCTGCGAACAGGTGGGCCAGTTTCTCAAACCGGGCGGAATCCTGCTGCTGGAAATCGGCTACACGCAAGGTCCTGCCGTCCGCGAGCTGCTCGAACGAGCCAACGCGTTCGCCGAGATCCGGGTCGAGAAGGACCTCCAGAAAAATGACCGCATCGTGGTCGCCCAGAGGGCGTAAAGCCGCAAGGGCATGTGGCATGGCCAGGATCCTGTTGAAACCTATTTGCAGACATAGGCAAGTGCCGCCAAAGACACGCTCGCATCGCATCATCGCTTTCGGCGTGGACAGTTTTGATTGACGTTTGGCGTGCTTTGCGGTATCGTTCGGATCTTTGTGGGGCGGCGACGGACCGTCCGCAGCGTCATGGAGGAATGACGCGACGTCAACGAAATCTTGCATAAGGACAGGCAGCGCAGTGCAGAACGGCATACCCATTGTCGAGGACGTGTACTGGATCGGGATGAACGATCGCCGGACGGCGCTGTTCGAAGGCATCTGGCCGATCCCTCGCGGCGTTTCCTACAACTCCTATCTCATCCTCGATGAGAAAGT
>CBFDDG010000246.1:0-7297 GCA_965603505.1 uncultured Phycisphaerae bacterium
ACCCGAAGCCGGCGGAGTGCGGTCGGAGCGAGGACGACCTGGCCCTCGGGCGGGTCGTCCTGCACGGCTTCTCCGATGACCGGGTGCTGGACCGGCTGATGATGTACGAACGGCGGATCGAGCAGAGCCTGTACAAGGCCGTGGCCGAGCTGCGACAACAGCGGCTCCTCCGCGAATTGGACGACCCGGCCCAAACGCCCGACGGCGTTACGCCGAACGCGCCGCCTGGGGGAGCCTCGCCCCCGGGCGAAAGGCCCCATCATTCCAATATTCCAACATTCCAGCATTCCACTCACGGAGACCTATCGAGCCAAACAAAGCCAATTTCCGCGGATCGCGACGCTGAGAGCCCGGCTCGTAGTGAGGCGACCTCGGATTCTGCAGAACAAAGCCAATTTGCCAAGCCGAGACCGGCGACGAGCACTCCCCCGCCACGAAAGGACGACCGACGGCGCCAAACAAACCCAATTCCTGCGGCCGGCGGCCGGGACCCGAAGGGCTCCGACGCACGACGAAGCCCGTCTGCGGGGCGTTGTGCCGTGGGGTGATGGGCGGATTGCGCAGGACAAAGCGGATGATTGGGAAGGTTCCGCATTTGCGGGATGCCCGGCGTTTCGGGTAAGATGACGGGTATGGACATTTATCCACTGAAATCGGTGCCGGTGTTGAAGCAGAGGATCTGGGGCGGGCAGAGGCTGCGCGAGGTGTTCGGCAAGGAGCTGCCGGCCGGCCGGAAGATCGGCGAGAGCTGGGAGATCGCCGATTTGCCCGAGGGCCGGTCCACTATCGCCAACGGCCCGTTGCGAGGCCAGGCTCTGGGTGCGGTTGTCCGGCAATACGCCGAGCAGATCACAGGGACCAGGGATTTCCCCTCGCCGTTTCCGCTGCTGATCAAGTTGCTGGACGCGCAGGACGTATTGAGCGTGCAGGTTCATCCCGACGCCGCGACCTGCCGGCGAATGGGCAAGGGCGACCTCAAGACCGAATGCTGGTACATCATTCGAGCCGAGCCGGGCGCGGTGATCTATAAGGGGCTGAAGAAGCCCGTCACGAAGGAGCGGTTTGCCAAGGCGATTGAGGACGGGACCGCTGCCGAGCTGCTCGCGCCGGTTCCCGTGGAGGCGGGCGAATGTCACTATCTGCCGGCCGGGACCGTGCATACTCTCGGGGCGGGTCTGCTCATCGCGGAGATTCAGACGCCGTCGGACACGACGTATCGCGTCTTCGACTGGAACCGCAAGGACGACGCCGGCCGGCCCCGACAGCTCCACATCGACGAAGCGCTGGAGAGCATCCATTTCGATGTCACGCCGGAGAAACTGCCGGTGACGACGGTGGGCCGGCTCGTCGATTGCGAGTACTTCAAGGTGGACAAGGGCCATCAGCCCTGCAACGGCGAAGTGTTCCTCGCGCGCGACCGCATGAGGACGCTCATCTTCCTCACGGGCGGCGGGACCATTCTCTCGCAGCAGGCCGAGCCGGTGGAGTTCAAGGCCGGCGATTCTGTGCTGATCCCCGCCGCGTTCGAAGGGGCTATGAAGTTCGCGGCCGACAGCGAGTACCTGACCGTGACAATCCGAAATGAGCTAATTTAAGTCGCCAACATCTTGAATTAGCAATCGCCTTCGGCGCGGCTATCTGCCGGTGTCGCTCGTGGGCACGGCGCCGCGGAGGCCTTGCATGCGGAGATAGCCTTTCCGCCAGACGGCCAGGGCGGAGACGGCGAATACGAGAACATAGACCACGGCGGCGTATCGCGTACGGATCTGGCTCATGGCCAGGCCGATCACGGCGTACAGGCCGGCCAGCATGTAGCAAATGGCCACGGTCTTTCGCAGCGGGATCCCGCGGTCGATCATCTGGTCGTAGATGTGGCCGCGGTCGGAGACGAAGAGCGGGCGATGATTGATCAGACGTCGCACGACCGCGACGGCCGTATCGAGGATCGGCAGGCCGAAGACAACGATCGACGCCAGCCACCAGCGGGGTACGCCTTCGGCGAACAGGATCATCAGGGCCGCGACGACGAAGCCGAGCAACATGCTGCCGGCATCGCCCATGAAGATCTTGGCGGGGTGGCGGTTGAAGGGAAGAAAGCCGCACACGCCGCCGACGAGGCTCAGGCAGACGACGATGCGCACGGGGTCGCCGAAATCGCTGAAGCCCCATGTGGCTAAATGGATGGCCAGCAGCAGCAAGGCGACGGTGATGATAGCAGTCACGCCGGCGCAGAGACCGTCGAGGCCGTCGAGCAGGTTCAGCGAATTCGTCGCGCCCAGGACGAAGAAGGTGACAATGAGGATATCAAGGACGATCTCGGCATAAGCGGGCATCGGCAGCCCCAGCGGTTCGGCGATTCGCTGGAAGTTCGGATTGATCCCGGCGAGCAGCAGCAGGACGCCCGCGAGGACCTGGCCAAGGATCTTATGCCGCGGGCGAAGGTCCAGGATGTCGTCCGCGAGGCCGACGAAACACGCGATGCCGGCGCCGGCGAGAATGCCGAGGAACCATCGAAGTTCGTGGCCGAATGCGGCGTCGGCGTGGAGCCGGTAGATACCGGCGAGGACACCGACGGTCAGGCCGATAAGCATGCCCACGCCGCCCAGGTAGGCGATGGGCTCCTTGTGGGTCTTGACCGCGTGATCGGGCCTGTCGACAATGCCGAAGCGAACCGCCACGCGCTTGCACAGCGCGGTCGCGGCCAGCGAACTGACGAAGGCCGCCGGCAGGACGGGCCAGAATTGGAGGACCCAATCGAGTGACCTATTCTCACCAATCAATGCATCAAACATCGACTTTTGTGCCCTTGAGGTCCGAGTCCGTGAGCCAGACTTCGGCGTCGTATCGGAGCATTATCAAGCCATCTGTGAAATCGTCGGAGCATATCTTCGGTTGCTCGCCCGTCAGCTCCTGCAGCAGCCACTTGGGGAAGTCCGCGCCCGCCCGGATCGACAGAGGCGCGCCGCCGCCGAAACGGGGATTGACCTCGGTGAACCGAATCTCATCATCCTCCGTCACGAACAACTGGAGCGTGATGACCCCGGGCCCGGCCTTGAGCAGCTCAACGACTCTGGCGGCCTGCTCCATGACGGCGCGGTGTTTGACGACCTGCCCCTTGCTCACCTCGCCTGAGCGGACCTCGATCCGCCGCCGCGGCACGACGCACCGCACGCGCATCTGGAAGTCCACGTATGCATCGCACGTGTATTCGGTCCCTTCGATGAACTCCTGGCAGATGGCGTTGGGGATCCTCTTCGCGAAGAACCGCAGCTCCTCGCGGCTGTGGGCGACGGCATTGCCCTGGCTGGCGTATCCATCCCACCGCTTCAGAAAGCACGGCCACTTCAGCTCGCCCCTGCGATCGGCCGCTAAGGCGGTGCGCACGCTCATCGTCGCCGGCGTGCTGAACCCGTTCTTCCTGAGAAACCCGAACGTCCGCCTCTTGTCCTGGCACAGGTCGATCACGTCGGGGTCCGAGACCAGGACCCGACAGCCGAGGCTCTCAAACTCGGGCTTCTGCTCGGCGAGCAATCGCAGGTCCAGGTCGACCGTCGGCACCAGCAAGCCAACGCCGTGGCTGCGGACGATGGACAAAAGCTGCCGGAGGTACTCGGCGTGGGTCGTGGGCTCAACCAGAAAGGCCTCGTCGCACAATTGCAGCGCGGGGCTGAGATTGCTCGTATCCGTGCCGCAAATGGAGGCACGCAGGCCCAGCCTCTCCGCCGCCGTCTGGAAGGCGCGCAAGAGGGAGACTCTGCGGCCGATGCAAGTGAACAGCACAACGGCCCCGTGCTGCCCTCCCTGCCTTGCGGCGGCCGCAGCTACATCGACCTGCGATTTAGCCATGATGACTCCCACAGACTTCGGCATCCTTGCCCAACATGCCCTCAATCGTACGGAGAGCCATCCCGCCGGTCAAGCCGGACGCGCTCTCGGTCGTCAGAGCCCTTTTCCTTTGACATCCCGTGTGCGCACAAATATACTACGCACTGGTTCGGTAAATCGACCGAATATGAGTCTCAGTTTAAGGTTCAGAGCCTGGCGGGATTGCCCGGGAGCGTGTCCGCTCGGTCGGGCAAGTCCGATATCGCGAGAGTTCGGGAGACCACGATTGCTGAAGGTACATGAAAACCCCCCGCTCTTCTGGCCGCCGGTGGAATCCATCCGCCTGTTTGAGGGCCAGTGGTGGGTCGCTCACACCAAGAGCCGAAACGAGAAGGCGCTGGCCCACGACCTGAAGGTAAGGGATATCAGCTACTTTCTCCCGATGACGTGGAAGGTGCGCCAGCACAGTCACCGGACCATCAAGTCGCTGCTTCCCCTGTTCACGGGGTACTTGTTCTTCTGCGGCGACGAGGCCGAACGGGTGGATTTGCTCAAGACCAACCGCGTGGCGAACCTCCTTGAGGTCACGGACCAGGATGCTCTCATCAAGGAGTTGGTGCGATTCGAGCAGGCTCTTCGGGTGGGCGCGCCGTTGACGCCCCACAAGTACGTCCGAGAAGGTCAGTTGTGCCGTGTGATTGCGGGGCCCCTGCTCGGCCTGGAAGGCATTGTCGTCCAGACAAGGAGCAATACGCGCCTGGTGCTGCAGATCGACATGTTGGGTCAGGCGGCCAGCGTCGAGATCGGTATGGACATGATCGAGCCGATCGAACCCCAGCAGGAACAGGCAACGTAGGATGCGTCTGGACCTCGCGTGCAACGGTTGGACATCACGCGGGATTCCGGTCGGAAGACAATGGCCGGACGTCAGTAAAGCGTTGTGGCGCTTGTACTTGGCGGCGCCCCGGTCTAAACTAAGGCTCGAATCTCGTCGATGGGATTCTATATGGCTGCTCTGCCCCATGATCCGGGGCGGCAGGCCGCGATGGCAGTATTATCCGCTCTTTTGAGGGCACTACTGTGATTATTCGGACGAAGGCGTATCCGAGAGCCGGTCTTGTGGGCAATCCCTCGGATGGGTATTTCGGGAAAACCATCTCCTTCGCGTTCGGCAACTTCCGCGCGGAGGTCGTTCTGTACGAAACGCCGGAACTGGAGATTCTGTCGAGCGAAAAGGACCGCTCGTGCTTTCGGAGCATCTCCGGTCTTGTGCAGGACGTGCGGCTGCACGGCTACTACGGGGGCATCCGCCTGCTCAAGGCCACCGTGAAGAAATTCTACGATTACTGCCAGGAAAATCAGATCGATCTTCACGACAAGAACTTCACGATCCGGTACAGCTCCGACATTCCGCACGGCGTCGGATTAGCGGGTTCCAGCGCCATCATCACGGCCTGCCTACGGGCTCTGATGGCCTTCTACGGGGTCAGCATACCGAAGTACGTCCAGGCCAATCTCATCCTGGCTGCCGAGGTCGGAGAACTGCAGATCCCCGCCGGACTCCAGGACCGCGTCATCCAGGTTTACGAAGGACTTGTCTACATGGACTTCGCCAGGGAGACCATGGCCAGGCAGGGATACGGCAACTACGAGCCCCTCGATCCCAAGCTGCTGCCCAAGCTGTACATCGCCTATCGCGATGATCTGAGCGAACCGACGGAGCGGTTTCACAACAACATCCGCCACCGCTTCGATCTCGGCGAGCCAAAGGTTGTCAAGGCCATGAAATTCTGGGCGAGACTGGCCGATAAGGTCAGGAAGTGCCTCATCACGCGACAGCTTGACGAGATTCGCGACCTGCTCAACGCGAATTTCGACAAACGGTGCCAAATCTACCGAATCAGTGAAGAGAACATCCGCATGGTCGAGGTGGCCCGCTCCACCGGCGCCAGCGCCAAGTTTACCGGCTCCGGCGGCGCCGTCGTCGGCACCTGCACCGATCAGCGCACGTTCAACGAGTTGCGAAAGAGGCTGCGCCGACTTAACATCACGGCCATCAGACCCAGGATTGTCGCGCCAGTAGGAACCGCAAGACCATGATTCGCAAAGCCGTCATTCCCGCGGCCGGATTCGGGACCCGCTTTCTGCCGGCCACGAAGTCGCAGCCGAAGGAGATGCTGCCGATTGTCGACACACCGGTGATTCAATATGTCGTCGAGGAGGCCGTCCAGGCGGGGATCGCCGATTTGCTCATGATCATCGGCAAGGGCAAGCGCTCCATCGAGGAGCACTTCGACCGCAGCTTTCACCTCGAAAGCCAGCTCGAATCGAAGGGCAAGACAGAAGAACTGGAGGCCATGCGCCGCATCTCGGAGCTGGCGGACATCCACTTCGTCTGGCAAAAGGAGATGCGGGGCCTCGGCGACGCAGTCTACTGTGCCCGGCATCACGTTGCCGACGAACCCTTCGCCGTTCTGCTCGGCGATACCGTCATCGATTCGGCGAAGCCCGCCACCGGCCAACTGACCGAGTTGTATGAAGAGCTTCAGCAGCCGGTCATTCTGCTGGAGCAGGTGGAGCCGGCGAAGGTGAGTTTATACGGCGTGATCGACGGCGAGGAGATTCGGCCCGGCGTTTACCGGATCCGGGATTTCGTCGAGAAGCCGACGCCGGAAAAGGCGCCTTCGAATCTCGTTATTGCCGGGCGATACTTGCTTACCCCCGATGTTTTCGAGCACATTGAGCAGACCATGCCCAGCGGCGACGGCGAGATCCAACTCACGGAAGCGCTGAAAAGCCTCGCCAGGAGCCGGCCGGTGTACGGCTTGAAGCTCGAGGGCAAGCGCTGTGACATCGGCAACAAAGAGGGCTTCATCCGCACGAACATCGAGTTTGCGTTGAAGCGCGACGACACGGCGGAGAACCTGCGTCAGTTCATCAAGCAACTGGCGGAGAAGATATAGAGCGCAGGTGGGGTCCGGCCGCCCAGACGGAGGGAACCCACCAAACTGTGCGACAGAGCGACCGGGAAATGACCGTCCCGTTCCGGAGGCATCGGTATGGATCACCTTCTCAAATGCCATCCATTTGTCAAGAACGACTTCGTCCGAGGCTGCGGCTCCAACCTGTATGACGCCGAAGGCCGGCCGTATGTCGATTTCGAGGCAGGCGTGTGGTGCACGCTGCTCGGTCATGGTCATCCCAGAATCAACCAGATCATCAAAACGCAAGTCAATCGCGTCATCCATCTCGGGTATCGTCATACAAGTCTTGTCGCCGAGGAGGCCTCTGTCGAGTTGCTGAACACTCTCGGGTTGTCCGACGGGGCGTCGATATTCCTGTCCTCCGGAAGTGAGGCGGTGGAATTCGCGCTGCGAGCAGCCAGGCAGATCACCGGCAGACGACTCCTGCTGGGTTTCGCACAATCCTATTTCGCGGCCTACGGCGATGCAGGGACGCGTCACACCAGCGA
>CBFDDG010000247.1:0-7295 GCA_965603505.1 uncultured Phycisphaerae bacterium
TTGCGGGCAGGCCCGGTCGATGTCAGTCGGATTTGGACCTTCGGAGGATCTCAAGGCGCAGCCAGGAACGGGCGTATTTCCAGTACCGGTCCGCCGTGGCGGGAGAAATGCCGAGAGCCAGGGCCGCCTGCTTGCCCGTCAGGCCCGCGAAATAACGAAGCTTCACCAACTCCGCTTTCACACGGTCCTGCCGGGCCAATCTCTCCAGCGCCTCGTCCACTGCGATCAGGTGGTCCGCCGCCGATTCGCTCCCATCGGCCAGCGCGGTTCTGTCCAGATCGACCCGCCGGAGCGGGCCCCCACGCTTGAGGGATTGCTTGCTCCGTGCGTTCTCGACGAGGATCCTTCGCATTGCCTCGGCCGCCGCGGCGAAGAAATGCCCGCGGTTCTCCCAGCCTTGCGAGTCATCCCCAACCAGGCGGATATAGGCTTCGTGCACGAGTGCCGTCGCCTGGAGGGTCTGTCCCGGTTTTTCCTGCGAGAGCTTCTGAGCGGCAAGGAGCCGGAGCTCCTCATAAACCAGAGGCAAGAGTTCGTCCGTAGCTTTCGCGTCCCCCCGTTCGATTGCGTTCAGAATGCGTGTAACATCCGTCATGCCGACTCCCCACCGTCTTCGAGTCCCAGACTGCACTATTTGAGGCGCGAAGTGGGGAGAATGCAAGTGGTTTGACACCATCAAGGCACTGGGAACTGACTTGATGACCATCCTTGGCCTCCTGGTTCTGTGCGACTATCGCGCTCCGTAACCATTGGCCAATTCAACCCTTTGCGATCATCTCCCATCGACTCTGGGTTTGCCCTGATCTCGGGCCGGAAGTGCCTTGACAGCGGCAGACGAATGTGCTAACGTGCATTTCTGATTAGTGGGCACAAGCCTGTTATAGCCAGCACATGATGTGCCGTTAGTGTACAGGCGTATTCTTTTCTTCTTGAAGGATGCGTGTCATGGAGGATATGGAGCCCCAAACGGACCGAACGGCGTATATGGAACGGGAACAGGAGTTGGCGGAGTGGTTCAATGTGGAGCCTGGGCTGATTCGGGCGCTCTGTGCGGTGGCAGAAACAATCCGCGCGACAAACGTGACGACTTGGGCGAACCCTCTGGTCTGCCAGGACCCGCAGGCGGCCAGACTGGGCACGAATTGACAACACAGGGTTGACTCGTTGACGGGCCATCCGGCGTGTGATGTCATCTTGCGAGGATTGATGCCGTGCGGCTTGAGTTTTGGCGGAGGGGCCGCCGCGCTGATGGCAATCTGTCGCCGCCAAACGGTGTCTGTGGCGCCTTTGCACGCGATGAGGAGGGAGCCTCAAGATCACGGCCTTCCGTGCCGGGATTCGCGTTCGCTCTCCTGTCTGCCGACCGTTTCATTTCGAGACCCGCCCAGGCCCGGCAATGCCATGGATGCATGAGGCCCTGGTCAACCGTTGGAGGCCGGAAACTGAAGGCTGTTGCGCCTGAACGATTTCATGCGAACCTTCCAAATGTCATGAATGCTGGGTAAGGTGGGCCCGAAAAATGGCCGAATGAGGATGACAGCGCCTAACGGAGGTGCGGGTAGTTGGTGATGGGAACTCGGCCGATAAAATGAGGACTATAGCAGTAGCAAACCAGAAGGGCGGCTGTGGGAAGACGATGACCGCAGTCAACGTGGCGGCAGCCCTCGCTCAGATGGGCAACAGGGTGCTCATTGCCGACCTTGATCCACAAGCGTGCACGACTTGGGTTTTGAACGGTGAGCCCGATGCTGACCGTGCAACCGTATACCATCTGCTCGTCGACAGGCCGGCCGTGCTATCTGAGGTCGCAATCCATACGGACGTCGAGCGTCTTGACCTGGCGCCGAGCAACATGTTGCTTGCCGGGGCGGAGCTTGAGCTCATTGGCCTACCCGGCACGGAGCTGCGCCTTGCCCGGGCGTTCACGGCGGCGCGCGACAAATACGACCTGTGCGTTATCGATTGTCCGCCGTCTCTGGGCACTCTAACCCTCAATGCTCTGGTAGCCAGTACGGACGTTATCGTCCCCGTTCACGTGGATCCGTATGCATTGGAGTGCGTAAAACATCTACTCCAGACGGTCACCATTATCAGGCGAAGATTCCATCGCTATTGCGCGGGGAACCTGAGGATTCTGCTGACTTGTGTGGATGATCGGACCGTCCTGGGCAGACAAGTCCAGCAGCAGATGCGGCGGCTTCTTGGGGACTTGGTCTTTCGCACAGTCATTCACAGAACGATAACGTTGTCCGAGGCGCTGGCGGCCGGCGAAGCCGCCATCACCTATGCGCCTGCGAGCACGGGCGCGGCCGAATACATGAGGCTCGCGGAAGAATGGCTTGGCTGCGAGCAGGAACCGAAGCAGATGCTGGCGCTCGCAGAAGTCGCCCTGATGGCCCAAGGAGCATTAAGCCAGAGGCGAACTGAACTCGGCCGGCCCTCTATCGCTCCTGCATCCGACGTCTCGCATCACCCCCAAGAAAAGCCGCAAATTCCGGGACCTCAGACCGATCGTGCCCGTGAGAAACCACAGGTCCCAGAACGGAAAGCTCCTGGGCCCAGGAAGCCGCCGGCCGCGAGAGCTGAGACTCCTGCCGTTGAGACGCCGCCACGCCGGCCGCCCGAGGGTCCTCCTGGGACAGCGCCGAGATCGTCGGAGCCAGCGGCGTCCAAGGCTCCTGAACCCAAGCCGGAACGGGCTGTGAGCCATTCGGAGCACCGCGGGCAGCCTGCCGAGGATGCTCCGCCTTCACGCACCAGGAAGATCGTTCTCTGCCTGGCGTTCGTGGCTGTTCTGGCTGCATCGCTTGTAACGATTGTGTTGGCCGTGAGGAACAAACCGCCGATCGCAAATCCTGGCAGCGCAGCGGCGCAGGAAGACACGCCACTGTCGATTCGCTTGACAGGGGCGGCCCAGGATCCACTGACGTACCGTATCGTGGGAGGTCCATCCCACGGCCGCCTGAGTGGAAGCCCGCCGGATGTGGTCTATACTCCCATGTTGAATTACCATGGCTCGGACGACTTCACCTTCATCGCCAACGACGGCACACGCGACAGTGCGCCGGCGACCATATCGATTCAGGTTGCCGGGACCGACGACGCTCCTGTCGCCGATTCCCAGTCCGTGACGGCCGAAGACAATAAGCCCACGGTTGTCACCTTGACGGGCAGGGACGTGGACGGCGACGCATTGGAGTTCACCATCTGCAATCAACCTGAACACGGTGCGCTCACCCTTGACGTCACGTTCCGCGCCGATAGGAAACTGGTCTACACGCCCAAGCCCGATTTCACAGGTCCGGACAGTTTTGCTTTCAAGGTGAACGATGGTAAAACGGACTCCGCTCTCGCCACGGTGTCTGTGAATGTCATCCATGTGAACCATCCACCGGCAGTGAGCGATCGGGAGCTGACTACCGATGAGGATACGCCGCTGTTGATTACCCTGGCTGCCACTGATCCGGAAGGCGCTCCACTCAGCTACACCATCACAGCAGGTCCCGCGAATGGGGCTCTGGCTGGCGTCGCGCCGGAGCTGCGGTACATCCCCAGGGCGAATTTCCATGGCACCGATACGTTCGCCTATGATGTCAGCGACGGCGAAGGCGGAACGGCTGCAGCCACGGTGAGTATACGGGTGAGCCAAGTCAATGATGCCCCCACGATTAATTCTGTGCCCGTGCCCGCAGCCGCTACACGCAGGCAGTACGCCTGCGATGTCAATGCCATCGATCCGGACGAAGGAGATGAGCTCACCTATTCTCTGGTCGAGAAACCTGCCGGCATGTCGGTAGATCCAACGAGCGGCCGAATCGAGTGGACTCCGACCAGTGACCAGGTGGGCAGTCATCACGTGGTGGTCAAGGTCACGGACAGCGACGCAACGCCCGCCTCCGACACACAGTCGTTTTTCGTTGCTGTGGGACCCCCTTCACCTCAGAAGGCCACCCTCACCGCATCGGGTGGGTACGACCAAAGGAGCCAGAAGACGCTGTCGATTGATGGCGACATCCGCAAAGTCCAGACCGCTGACGACACGTCATTGGAGACACAGGCCGGTTTCTACACGGTCTATAGTTTCTCGAACGCATCGATTCCCCCAGACGCCGAAATTCTGTCGGCGGCTATCTATGTCAAGCACTTCGAAGCGGCCCAGTTCCCGTCCGGGAAGCTTGAGTGGAGCGTGGGGACAGGCTGGCCAGACAACCCGGCGTCCTGGGCATCTATGAATCCTTCCGTGTACGCAGGAAAGCACAACAAAGGGACGCTTGGGTGGAATTTCACCAGTAGCGTGAATACGCCTGACAAGATCAACTCTCTTCAGCTTCAGATCAAGAACAACTGTGCTGCTGCTCAGATAGGAACCTTCGTGGATTGTGTCTACCTCGTAGTTCAGTGGCAGTAAGCCGGTGCTCTATGCGTATTCCATCGGCACGGAGTAGTCGTTGTCATCAAAGCGAGCCGGCAGTTCACTGTTGACGTGGGCCGGCTGAATCCCGCAGGCCTGGAACGGCGTGAAGGGCAGGCCCAGAAAGGAGACCTGTTCTTCCCCAAGCCACTGTTCCTTGATCCGCGTCTGTCCACGAACTCGCCGACGCAGGTCGTCTCGACAGATCGTCACCAAATAGGCGTTCAGCTCCGCAAAGTCCCGCACCTGCGGCACAGGTGCCAGGAAATTCTGCCGCGTGTACCGAGCCAATCCTTCCCCCCTTTTTCATTGGCCCGCCGGACCAGGCAGAAGTGATAGCCGAACAGGTAATGACTGACCAACTGCAGAAACCCCTGTGTACATGCCCTGCTCGATTCCGACCCCGGTGGGATCGATCACGCCAGGCCAATTTCGGCTTGTCGATACTGCCTTCCGTTCACTTAACAACGTCGGCTCCCCAACGTTGGGTCGCTTCTTCCACCGCAGATATTCTGCGAAAACTATCGCGGGATTTCAAGGCCCTTGAGGATTGGGGCGTGAGGTGACGGTCGTCTGGGGCAGTATGTGCCGGCGGCGCTTACACGGGCGTATCGCTCGATCCCTGCGGTTCGCTGTGTCGGTCGGAGGCAGGCGCGCTCTCGGCAGGGACTGCGATGAGAAACGTGCTGCCCCTGCCCTCGACGCTGCGGATTTTCATGCGCCCGCCGAGCAGCTCCACGCGTTCGCGAATGCTCAGCAGCCCGAGCCCGGCCGCTTCCGCCAGCGAGGTCGGGTCAAAGCCTTTGCCCTTGTCGGAGATGGTCAGCCACAACTGCCCGCGCACCCGCTGCAATCGCAGTCTGGCTTCCGTGACATCGGAGTGCTTGACCGCGTTGAACAGCATCTCCCGGGCCGCCTTGTACAGCAGGGCCCGCAGGGGCTCCGAGTGCGATTCGACTTGGCCGCGAATCTCCACATGAACGGTCAGGCCGTGTTTGCTTTCCATCTGGCGGGCCAGCCACTCGAACGTCTCATCCAGATCGCTCTGGGATAACACAGCCGGACTGAGCTCATGCGACAGACTGCGCGACTTCTCAATCGCATCCTTCAGCATCTGTCTGACCTGTTCGGTGGTCTGATGCTGCTGGTCATCGCTTCGGGGCCCATCGTTCAACAGGCCCAACTGGAACCTGGCCGCCGCCAGCACCTGCTGCAGTTCGTCGTGGAGCACCTCGGCCATGCGCTTGCGCTCGCGGTCCTCCGCCTGTGACAGCTCGAGCGTGAGCTTCTGGAGCTGCCGGGCACGCCGTTCCAGCTCGCGCAGCGTCACCTGCTGCTGCGTGACGTCCTCGAGGTTCAGGACGAGCGATTGCACGTCCCCGAACTCGTCCAGCAGCGGAGTGAGCCGCCAGTCCCAATAGGTAATGCCGCGTTCCGGATGATCGGGATAGACGAACGGCTTGGCACGGGCGGAATAGGGCTGCCCGGTGCGCACAACCTGCTCGAAGATCGCTTGATTCTCCTCGTTCGGATAGAGTGCAAAATGGTTCTTGCCGATGAAGAATTCCGGCGTCCTGCCGTCCGCCTTCGCGTAGGCCTCGTTGACACGAATGAAATTGAAGTGGTGATCCATGAACGCCAGCGGCGCGATCGTATGCTGGAAGAACCCCTCGAGCATCTGCGAGTGCTTCCGCAGCTTTCCTTCCGCCAGAATCCGTCGGCCCACCTGGTCCTGCAGTCGGTCGATGGTGGCGGTCAGTTCCTCCGTCCGCTGGACAACCTGTTCCTCCAATCGGTCGTTCAACTGACGCAGGATCTTCTCGGCCCGCTTGTGTTCGGTGACATCGGTGAGCATCCGGAGGATGGCGCGGGGTTTGCCGTCCGGACCGCGAAGGGTGCTGGTGCTGACCTCGGCCCACAGCCCGGACCCGTCGCGCCGGCGGTAGCGCAGGCACACCCGTCGGCCGGCAAGGTCCGACCAGCAATGCTCGAACTCTCTGCGTTCGACCGACTGGTCTTCAGGAAAGACAAACTCAAGGATTCTGCGGTCCAGCATCTCCTCGCACGAGCAGCCCAGCATCTCAGCCATGCGCGGGTTTACATAGGTGGTCTTGCCTTCAAGCGTAGCGATCCAGATGCCCTCGTTGGCGGTCTCGACAATGCAACGATACTTCCGTTCGCTCTCGCGCAGCGCTTGTTCGGCATGTCTGCGCTCGGTGACATCCGTCCGCTGAGCCTGTCCCGGCCGGCTGATGTCGCGGAACGTCAGCACGCCGAAAGCCATATTCCCCCGCGCATCCCGAACGGGGACGCCGGCGCAGTAGCCGGTCCACTCCCTGCCGGTGTGCTTCTCGCGTATGCGAACTTCCAACTTGCGAAACGTCTCACCGCGCGTCATGCGCGCAAGCGGGCACTGCTCCATAGGGATCGGATGGCCTTCGAGGTCGGCCAGTTCAAACGTGCTCGTGTAGTCTCCGTAGGTCCGCTGCGCTTCTTCAGCGGATGGATAGCCGTGAATCTCGCGGGCCCGCCGGTTCATGCGCAGAACGTTCCCGGTGACATCACAAACCAGCAGTCCCTCCGTGATGCCTTCGACCATGGCCTCAAGCTCGGCCAAGTACGCCTCAGCCATACGGCCAAGCGGCCTCTGTCTTATCCTTGGATGCAGAGGTTCGCTGGCTCCGCGTGCTTGGTGCCTCTCACCTGTCCTCTCGTATCCGGCGTCCTTCGCCATCGCGCAATCCTACCCGCACTGAATCACGATAGACCTTTCTCGCAGGATCATCAAAGCCAAGCGGATAGGTATGATAACACAACGATAGGCAATTGGCTACATATCTTTCAATAATTTCCTGAGTGGACATTTGCCCCTCGACCGCTTCAA
>CBFDDG010000248.1:0-7240 GCA_965603505.1 uncultured Phycisphaerae bacterium
GGTCATGCGCAAGGTGTTTCAGCGTCTCAATCCCAGCCTGTGCCTGCTCATGGAGCTGGAGGTCTGGCCGAACTTTGTCTTCACGGCGCGCGAACGGAACGTTCCCGTGGTCGTCATCAACGGCCGGATCAGCGACAAGAGCTTCGCCCAGTACCGCAAGATCAAGCGCCTCACCCGGACCTTCTTTGGCAAGATCAATCTTGTCCTGGCGCAGACGGAGGAATACGCCCAGCGCTTTCGCACGTTGGGCTGCCCTACCGAACAGGTCATCGTGACGAATTCCCTCAAATACGACACGGCACAGACCGCCGATCGGGTGGAAGGTGCAGAAGCCCTCGCCGAGCAACTCGGCCTTAGCGGCGCAGAGCTCTGGGTCGCCGGAGGCACCGGCAACGAGGAGGAGAAGATCATCCTCGACGCCTACAAGTCGCTGGTGCAGGACGGGCGGTTCGCGGACCTGCGCCTGGCCGTGGTGCCGCGCAAGCCGGAGCGATTCAACGAGGTCGCGCAATGCATCGAGCAGATGGGCTTGCCGCTCGTGCGGTATAGTCGGCTGAAAGGGACAGCGAACAAGGCTACTTCGAACGACAAGGCCGTGATCCTTGGTGACACGATGGGCGACCTGCGGAAGTTCTACTCCCTGGCCGGCATCATCTTCGTCGGCCGGTCGCTCGTCCCGATGGGCGGCTCGGATATGATGGAGGCAGCGGCGCTCGGCAAGTGCACGATCTTCGGCCCGCACGCCTTCAACTTCCGACAGGCGGTCGACGCCCTGCTCGAAGGCGGCGGGGCCATTCAGGTGAACGATGGCGGCGACCTGCTGGGGACCATGAAGAAGTGTTTATCCGAGCCGGCGTATGCGAAGAGAATCGCGCAGGCCGGCCGGGCGATCATCAAGCAGAATCAAGGGGCCACGGCCAGGACGATGAACGCCCTGCGTGAGATCCTCAACTCTCAGTAGCGCGCGGATCGCCCGCGGCACAGGTGGGCCAGAGTATGGTACTGACGCTGAGCATTCGTCGAACGGACAGTCATTCGGGACCGACACGCCGATATGACGTGGACTGGCTGAGGGTCCTCGGGATGGCGACGGTGTTCCTGTTTCATTGCACCCGCTTCTTCGATACGGAGGACTGGCACGTGAAGAGCCCGCGCATGAGCCCGACCCTCGACATCGTCATCATCTTCACGGTGCAGTGGATGATGCCCCTGTTCTTCATTCTGTCGGGCATCGCGGCGTACCACAGTCTGGCACGCCGGCGTTGGTGGCAGTATCTCGCCTCGCGCATCAAACGGCTGGTCGTGCCGCTCGCGTTCGGGATTTTCGTGATCATCGCACCGTGGCAGGTCTACCTGGAGCGCGTGAGCCACGGGCAGTATTCGGGTTCGTTCCGGCGCTGGTTCCCCTATTACTTCGATGGGTGGTACGGCCTCGGCGGCAACTTCGCCTGGATGGGAGTTCATCTCTGGTATCTTGAGATTCTGTTCGTGTTCTCGGTCCTCGCCCTGCCGTTGTTCCTGTACCTGCGATCATCCTCCGGCGTTCGCCTGGTGGAAGCGCTGTCCCGCTTCCTGAGCTGGCCCGGGGCCCTATTCCTGCTCGCGATTCCGATCGCAGTTGTGACCTTCATCGGCATGACGCCGCCCGTCGCACGCACGATCCTGGGCGACGAAGGCTTCGGCGGCTGGAGTCTCCTGCCCTATCTGGTCCTGTTGATTCTCGGGTACCTGCTCGCCGCGAATGACGAGTTGGCAAGAACGATGGAACGCAATCGCATCGCCGGCCTGATGACCGGCATCCTCTCGTTCATCGTTGGCTACGTCATCTACAGGGCGACAGAGCAGTGGCCCTGGCTGCCCCGCGGCTTGGTGCTCTCGCCGCTTCGCGGCGTCCTCTGCTGGTCGTGGCTCGTCGCGATCTGCGGGTTCGCAAGTCGATACCTGCGATTCACCAACGATTTCCTCAAGTACGCCAACGAGGCGGTGCTGCCCTTCTACATCCTGCACCAGACGATCATCCTGACCGTCGGCTACTACGTCATCCGCCTGGACGCCCCGCTCTGGATGGAGTACTTGATCATCGTGATCATCTCGTTCGCCACCGTCATGGCAGTCTACGAGTTCCTCATCAAGCGGCGGAACGTTCTGCGGGTCCTGTTCGGCATGAAGACGCTCGGCTGCATACAAGTCATTTCCGTATGCAGCTAAGGACGACGCCTCTTGATTCACCCTTATGTTACCGGACTCACCAATCACGGTCCAGTTCGTGCCGCTTTCGTACCGCTTGGATGAGAGCTCCATCTCCGTGTATCCCCTTCGCTACGGGACGCAGACAACGTTCTCTCACTGCAACCGCGGATAATCCTCGCCTTCGCAGACCATCCAAGTCGTCTCGAAATCCCAGCCGACAAAGCTGGCTTGGCGTCTCATTTGTCTGTCCGAGAGGGGCAGGCCCCACCCATTATCAGGGCTACCATCACCGGGGTCAAAAAGGAAGTAGGAGTCGGTTACAGCGCCTTCGGCATTGTCACCAACGAGGGCCCCGCTGTCGGGGGCAGCAACACGCGTAGTCGCATAGCATCGAGTGATGCAGCCTGTATTGGAGCCAACCAGTCCACCGAGGAAAGGCTGCGGGGGCATGCGCCCCTCGACATATCCGCTGAGATATCCGTCGGCATAGCAGTCTGCGACATGGCCGTCATTGCGGCCTACGAGTCCTCCTGAGGCGAAGAGCCGCCCATCCATGTAACTGGAAGCGCGGCACTGGATGATCGTGCCGGCATTGTGCCCGACGAGGCCGCCAATGTGCTCCGAATAGCGTGACCAGGCGACAGCGTGCGTCATAGCAAAGCGGGCGGTACATCTTCGGATCGCTCCCGCCTCGTTGATGCCGATCAGCCCGCCGATCTTGTCGAAATAGCTTTCTGACTGAATACTAATGTCAACACTCGTCGAGCAATCTGTAACCGTCCCGAGGTTGCGGACAGCCAGCGCGCCCACCGCCGTTCCTTCAGGGTGTGAGCCGGCAGCGCTGAGTATTATTTGGACTCGCTTGACGCAGAGATCAAAGACAGTGGCTTGGGCGTAGAGAGCCCCAAAGAGGCCCAAGTCCTTCTCGCCCCCCAATGTGAAATTGGACACGCTGTGACCGGCACCGTCAAAGTGACCCCAGAACACCGGAATGATCGACGATCCGAATGATTCGCCTTGGAGATCGATGTCTGCGGCCACTCTGTAGCACGCTCCCGGTTCCCGCGAAACGGCCACCAACTGAGGAAATGTCTCAATGAGGTAAGGATCATCGACTGTGCCGGTTCCGGCAGATCCGGACGCCTCGATAAGCGTCAGTGCTGGATAATCGCCATCGGTCGGTATTGTCCAGTGGTCGAGCGATCCGTCTGACTGGGTAGCGGAAAAGTCCCAGCCCACAAAGCTATCTTGCCGCCGCATCTGGGCATCGGTCAACAGAAGGCCAACGCCATTGTCGACTCCCCCGCCATCGAATGGGGAAAGGGCGTAGCAGTTCATGACGATTCCCGCATGATAGTCGGCCACCAGTGCCGCGCCACCACCTCCAAGAGCATAGCATTGTCTGACCACCCCGCCATTGCTTCCCACGAGCCCCCCGGCATCATCCGCCGCAGACAACCGTCCGGTAGCATAGCATTGAGAGATTGTTCCAGAATTGACGGCCACAAGCCCTCCGGCCCATCCCTCGGAGGCCTGCACATCACCGGTAGCGCAGCACCAGCGAACCGTGCCGCGGTTGGTGCCGACCAGACCGGCGGAGCCCTCGGTTACATCCCCGTTGGCATAGCAGCCGACGATCGTTCCGGAGTTCTCCTCCACTAGTCCGCTGCCGCCGGTGACGCTGCACGTCGAATGCGAGTGCATAATGATCCCGGAGTTGATCCCCACGAGACCGCCCGAGCCCTCGCCGACAACACTTCCTGCAGCATCGCAGTTGATGATTGCCCCGGTATTCTCCCCCACCAAGGCGCCGGCACCAGGCCCCGCAACATTGCCGGCGGCACTACAGGCAACAATGGCTCCCGTGTTCTTCCCGACCAGGATGCCGGCCGAAGGCGATTTGTTGTTGGGCGAAGAGACAGTGCCTTCCGCAGAGCAATTCACCACCCGTCCGGCGTTTTGATAGGCAAGTGTGGCAAGCCCGTCACTCCGGTCCATATCCACGAAAGTCCCTGCAAGCCTCAGATTGGACACAATGGCGCCGGGACCAATATGCTCGAACAAAGCCGAGCCATAGACGGTTTCTGGTCGGCCTCCAGGAGTTGTCACGACAATACGGCCGCCAAGGTTTCGAACACCGTGTCCACGCCCGTCCAGACTTCCCGTAGTCAGAGTCAACCCGCGAACCACCAGTTCGCCGGAAGAGTTCGGGTCCATACTGATGTCGGCCACGAGCGCGAAATGCTTGCTCCACAAAGCTTCATCTTGCCCAACGGCAATCATCTGTTTGGCCGTGGCAATCAGGTAGGGGTCGTCCGCCGTGCCCGTCCCCCCGGCAAACTCGACCGCTTTGCCAACAGGGCTCGCGTTGGCAAGAATGAGGCACGTAAGGAGAACTCGGACGCGATTGTGGCTCATGATCTCACTCCTTAACAGGCTTGCTATCCTCCGCATATTCATGACTGCCATTCTCAGGCCCGAAGCTCCGCAGATACTCGCTTCAGGCACTACCAAGATGCGCGCAGCAGACAATCTGTTCCCATATTCTTGGGAATGCCCGACCTGTCTGCTCTCTAACGTTTGAGCGTCACGGCCATGGCGCGGATGTGGTCGGGGGTGGTGCCGCAGCAGCCGCCGAGGATGTGGATGCCGGCGTCGCGAATCCTGGTGCAGGCGGCGCCGAATTCTTGTGGCGTGACGCGGTAGACGGCTTGGCCGTCCTGCAACTCGGGCTTGCCGGCGTTGGGCTCGGCGAAGACCTGGATCTTGGCGTTCGAAGGCTTTGCCTCGGCGATGTAGGCTTTGGAGAGCTCGATGTATTCCTCGAGGGAGGCGGTGCCGCAGTTGAAGCCGATGGCGTCCACGCCGAGCGAGAGCATTTTTGAGACGGCCGTGGGGACGTCCACGCCCATCATCGTGCGAAAGCCGGCGCCGCCTTTATCGAAGGACATGGAGGCGAAAACCGGCAGACCGTTGCCGGCGGACCGGGCCGCGTCGATTGCGACCTCCAACTCATCGAGGGCCGTCATGGTCTCGATGATCAGGCCGTCTACGCCGCCTTCGAGCAGACCCTTCACCTGCTCGATGAAAGCTGCGCGGACGTCGTCGGCACGCAGGGTCCCGAGGGGCTCGAGGAAATCGCCGGTCGGGCCGATGTCCCCCAGCACGTAGCGCTGGTCCCCTGCCGCCTTTCTGGCCACCTGGGCACCCGCCTGGTTGATCTGGAAGGCCTTGTCGGCGCAGCCGTGCCGGGCCAGCGCATAGCGGTTGGCGCCGAAGGTGTTCGTGATCACGGCGTCGCTGCCGGCGTCGAAATAGGCACGATGAATCTCCGTCACCATCGCGGGCAACTCGACGTTCAGCCAGTCATTGCAGCGACCGGGTTCGACCCCGCGGGCGATTAGTTGCGTGCCCATCGCTCCATCCAGGAGAAACACGCCTTCCTGAATCCTCGTTCTCAAATCTTGTTCAGCCATTTCGATTGCTCGCTGCTCCACATTGTCGGATATCAGTCAGATTGTCGCACGGTACGGGGCGCGCTGTGAATCGCATGGTCACCGCTCGGGGACCCATCGGCTCTCTTCGTATCGGTAGACGTGCTCGAATTTGTCGGCCGCCGGCGGCTGGAAGAGGAACTGCCGCTGCTGCTCGTTCAACTCCATGACTTTCGTGGACTGGATGTCGATGTCGATGGAGTCTTTTCGTCCGTCCGGTCTCACGGACACCACGCGGATCGCGGTCGGCATGCGGAAGCCTTCCGCCACGAGCTCGTAGTTACGGAGCTCGGCCGTCGCCGCGACGTTGCCCCGGCGGTCGAAGTACTCGATCTTGTGCGTCACGTAGTCGCACGCGTAGACGTAAACGCGTTTGATAATCTGCCCCGTCTCGTCCCGGCGAGTGAGGACGTCATATGCTCCTTCGTTGGCGAGGGTCCACTGGGCTGCATTCGGCTCGTCCCCCGGCTCCGCAACAATTCCCAAAGCCTCGAGCACGACCCGCGGGCTCATCATCAGCCCGTCGAAGTCGCTCGCGCTTTCCCACGCGCCGATGTAGTAGCTGCTGATTTCCCGGGGTCTCAGGGCCAGCCAGAATTGTTCTTCGTTCGAGCCGATGACCACGGCCCGGGGGTCCACGGCGATGCTGCCCTGGATGTAGATGTCGGCAGGCGGGCTGAACCACATCTTCATGGGCAGGTTGTGCCGTTCGGCCTTCTCTTTATCCGGCACATGGTAGTTCAGGAGGGCCTGGCCATTGGCCCGCAATGACACGGCGTTCCCGGCGGAAACCGCCAACGTCCGCAAGGCCGCTTCCGCACTTGGCTTGCCCGGACAGACATCGAGCCGCTGGGGCCCCGAAACACAGCCGCCCAGGAGAATCGCGAGGCACAGGCCCGGTACGACGGCCCTCTTATATTTCCCGGATACGTTGAGAAGTGCCATGTGCTAAAGATCCGCCTGAAAAATTTGCCCGATTTGCGACGAAAGCTGCTCGATCTGGTCTTCTGTGAGGTGTGGATTGGCCACATCGACCACGTCCTTCTCCCCTGTCACGCGCAGGCACCAGATCTCGCGGTCGCCGTCCATCTTTGTGGAATCGTACTTGAGCCGGCGTTTTCGCATGAGGACGAGGGTCAGGACGAACCGGAAGTTCAGCTTCTCCGGGTCGGTCTCATTGGCGAGCCGCTCGAAGAAGGCCATCAGCATATCATCGCTGATGAACAGCTCCTTTTTCTCATCGGGAGCCGCCAGTCTCGTTTTCCAGAAACAATAGACCTGCGGCTTTTCCTGCTCCCAGTACTCCTTGCAGAAGTCGCGTCGTTCAAGCCCCTGATCGCCTTCCACGAGGGCCCCGTAGTACTCCTCGCCGGCTTCAATTTTCCTGCCGCTGCCGGAACACTGCCCCAGCGGTCTGTTGATTTCCCAATCGGCCATAGTCTCCGTGCCTGATAAACGCCGTCCTGTCTACAGCGTGGCTGTTCGCCATGCTTCAATCGTTCGCCGCAAGGATACCAGAGACAGGCCGGATCTGGCAAGGCGCAATACGATAGACC
>CBFDDG010000249.1:0-7219 GCA_965603505.1 uncultured Phycisphaerae bacterium
GTGCTTGCGATCTTTTCGTGCAGGAATGGAGATGACGAGATGGCCGAGACGACACAAAAGCAAGACGGGGAAATACAGGTTTTGAGTACGGCCTTCGAGGAAGGCGGCATGATTCCGCCGCAGTATACGTGCGACGGCCAGGATATCTCGCCGCCGCTGAGCTGGCAGTCGATTCCGGAAGGGACCCGGAGTATCGCCCTGATTGCCGACGACCCGGACGCCCCCATGGGGACGTTTGTCCACTGGGTGCTCTACGATCTGCCGGCCGATGTGCGGGAACTGCAGGAGAACGTGCCCGACGCCAAGACCTTGTCCAACGGGGCCAAGCAGGGCGCCAATGGCTTCGGCCGGATCGGCTACGGAGGCCCTTGCCCGCCGAGCGGAACGCACCGATATTTCTTCAAAATCTACGCCCTGGACACCGCGACCAACCTCCTGCCGGGGCAGAAGAAAGCCCAACTGCTCCGGGCCATGGAGGGCCACATCCTCGCCCAGGGACAGATCATGGGCAAATACCAGCGGCGGTAGAGCCTCGTCCCTGGGAACGGCAGATTCCAGCATGGCGGCGGCCCACAGTCGTCCCTGCGCCCGCCGCGCGGAGCGGGGCAGAATGACCCACTTTTCTCTGTTCACGTCGCCGACACAACCGTATATTGACGGTACTCGGACGGCCGTGTCGCCGGGAGATCTTTGCACGTGCGCAGCCGGGAGCGCAGGCATAACAGCATACGGGAGGTAGAACCATGCAACGAGCGAATCGCGTCAAGAGAGCACTCACGCTGTACACGGTTGGCTTCGCTTTCTGTGCGGCTGGCCTCATCGGCGCTGCCGGCGCCGCCCAGCCGGCTTCCAGTAATCCCCTCCGGATCATCCCGGCCGATTCGATGTTCTGTCTGCGAATCAAGGACGTCAATGCGGCCCTCGGCCAGATGGATCAATTCCTCACGGGCGTTTCTCCCGTCAGCGTCTCCATGCTCGCACAGTCCCGGCTGGCTCAACTCCTGGGCGGCACGGAGGCCAAAGGGGTCAACCTGTCCGGAGATTTCGCCTTGTTCGGCCCCCTGCCCGGCGGCGAAGCGCCGAGCCTCTCGCGGATCGGCGCGCTCATCCCGGTCAGCGACTATCAACAGTTCGTGCAGGGCAATGCCAACGTCGCAGCGCCCGATGCCCAGGGAATCTCCAGCATCGGCGCCGAAGGCAAGAAGGACCTTGCCGCCATGAAGGTGGGCGACTACGCGATGGTCACGGCCTTCAAGAACCGGCAGACCTTAGCGGAGATGAAGAACTGGATCTCAGGCGCCGGCAGCACATCCCTGGCGCAGAGACTGAGCCCCGAGGAGCTCAAGCGGGCCTCGGAGGCCCCGGTCTGGGCCTACCTGAACGTGCAGATCGCCGCCCGGATGTTCGGGCCCACGCTGCAGGAGAAACTGAAGGCGGCCGGCGAGCAGATCAAGCAGATGCAGGCGCAGGGCCAGCCCATGATGGGGCAACCCGATGCCCTTTTCAGTACCTATGCAACCTTGCTCGATTCGCTGATGCAGGAGACCCAGTCGATCAGCCTGTCGCTCCAGCCCAATCCTAACGCCCTCGGGATCGACTTCATGATGGCCGCCATGCCGGACACTGAAATGGCTAAGGTGCTCAGTGCAGATGACTCAGGACAGCAGCTTGGATACCTGGGATATCTGGACAACGGGGCGGCCATGAACTTCGCCGTCGCACCGAATCCCGCGTTCATGAAGGCGGTCATGCCCGCGTACCTCGATCTGCTGACGATGATGATGGGCGAGACGGCTTCCAAAGAGGAGATGGCCCAGATCAAGGACCTGGCAACGGACGCTATGGACGCCTTCGATGGGGCCGTGGCGTGGTCGATGTCCGTCGCCCCGAAGAGCAAACCTCCGTTTGCCATTAAGTACGTGGCCCCTCTCAAGGACAAGCAGAAGTTCTACGACGTCCTCGAACGGGCCTCGAGCATGATCAACAAAGGCGCGATCGCCGATTTCTACGCGAAGCTCGGTTTGAAGGTGCAGTTCGATATGCGGCGCAACGCCGAGACGCACCAGGGGGTCTCCATCGACGCCCTCCGCTTCACCATGCAGCCGGTCGATCCCAATTCCATGCAGGCGCAGATGATCACGGCCATGTACGGTGAGGGATTCGATCTGCGATTGGCTGTCGTGGACGGCCTGCTCCTGTACGGCCTATCCAATGAGCCCGCCAAGATGATCCAAAACCTGATCGACCAGGCGAAGGCCGGCGGCCCGGATCAGGTTCCCAGCGAAGCTCAGGCCGCCATGCAACTGCTCGGCGATGTCAAGCAGGCCGACTTCTTCGGGACCTTCAATGTCCTGCGCCTCGTGCAAATGGTGGTGGCGTTTCTGCCGATCCCCCTGCCGCAAGTGGACCTGCCGACGCAGAGCAACGTGGCCATCGCCGGCGAGATCGGTGCGGGCAAGCTGCAGGTCGAAATCGCCGTCCCGAAGCAGCACGTGCTCGAAGCGATGATGGCATTCATAAAGATGCAGCAACGAGAACCGCAGGAACAACAGCAGTAAGGGGAGATGAAGCCTGCCGATGAATGATAAGTCTACCTCTCGTATGCGGCCGGTAGGTCTCTGAATGGGAATCGACGGAATCCCGACAGTCAACTCATCGGGGATCCCCGTCAGATTCCCTAAACTGCCGCATCCACCGGCATGCGCGCCATTCGTCAGAGGTCTGACGGCGCCATCGCCTTCCGGGGTTTCCCAAGGACCCTCACGCTTGGAGCCCCCCCACCTGATACGCCAAGGCCCTCGACAGACGGACCGTCACTTCTGAACTCCTTGTGGAGAAGATGAAGCGAAGGCATCTCCGAGGGGCCATCGGTTTATCCCTGGAACCACGTCTTCCTGGTGCAGATTGTGACGGCGATTTCTACGGACGGCCACCACCGTCCTGCTGGTACGCACGAGGAATCCGATCGCTGCTCCGAATATGGATCGCCTGCGACTGTGCATGGCCGTATCCACACCTCCACTCGATAAACGCCAACGTCCGCCCCTGGAAAAACGCCCTGCGTGAATGAAACGTATGAGCATTTGCCCCGGTTCATACGCTCTGTAAATGTGGGGGGAAGAGAAGCCGACTCTACTGTGACTTGGTACCATTCCATGGCACAAGGAACGAAAACGTGAGAGATTACGGAGAGGTCCGCCAAAATGCTCACACCAGCCCTACCCGGATGTCCGAGGATGTGTGGGAGGGGCTGTATCTGACTTACTGTCCGCACGTTCGATCTTACTTCGCCGCCCGCAGGCTCTGCGCCCAGGATGCCGATGACCTGACCCAGCAGGTGTTCACGGAGTTGGGCGAAAGAAAGGTTCCGCAGGACCCCGGCACATACCTTCTTGCCATGGCAAGGAACATTATGTGTCGGTACTTACGACAACAGATCAAGGAATCGAAGGCTCTCACAGAACTGATAGGCAATATGGCAAAGAACGCCGGAATCACCGATTACGGGGAATTCATCACATGGTTGGTCAAGGGGCGGCGAAGCCCTGAATGGCGAAATCTTGTTGTGGAGGTGCTCGCCGGCCTGTCACCGAAGAATCGTGAGGCGATGGAAATGAGATATCTCGAAGGTCTCACCGTGAGAGAGATGGCCTCGAGAATGGGATGCTCCGACCACGCCGTACGCAAGAGGCTCCAGCGGATCAGGACAGTGCTTCGACAAACAAGACAAGCAAGAGTGACGGCAAAGCAACGCTCTGATGAAAGCGGGAGGAGACCACACAAGGCGTTTGGTCGAGTTACGCTCAGTGACCAACGACGGAAAATCTGATTTTCGATGTCCAATTTCGGCTCCTCTGACACAGTATACTGATAGGCAGGCACGTGGGACTATTCTGTCAGGTGGCACAACGAGGTACGGATCCATCTGCCGGAGATACGCATTGGTGGATGCACACCGACGAGGACGGAGTCCAGGCAATTGACGCCCCGGGAGCCTGACAGGTTCCCGCCACAGGTAGATAAGCCGAGGACTCATAGAATTCTGAGGTAAACGGTGAGCCAATTCTTCCGGTCAGGAGTATTATTGGCTCACCACGACTTGGGGTGAGGCTTGTTCCGCGCGCTCGCCCCATCGATAGGCATAGTAGCAGTCACAGTCTGGTGAGTCAACAGATTCCTGCCAATAGTGTGTGGAGCCTCGTCCTGATACCGCGCGGGCCACCTTGATGGAGCCCCCAGGTATCAGGGATCTGCTCGCATGTCAGTGATCTCTTCGTGGTCACAGTCACCCTCTCCCAAGAATGACATGCCATTCCGGCCGTACTTCCGCTGGTCGGGTCCACAGGTACGAGATCAGAACCACGACAGTCAAACTGAAAGAAGATGTGCCGTAAGTCACGAGATTGACTGCCTGCGAAGGCTGGCAAGGACTGAGGCATTGATATTATGACAACGGAACTGGTGAAGAGCGAGGAACGCGCAAATTCGTCCGAACCGGTCGCCGAACGCACGACGTTGGATGAGCCGCTGCCGCGAGAAAGACGGTACAAGCTGAGCGAGAAGATCATTGCGACCCAAGACATCCATCGGGGGTATACGCTCGTGTACAACCTCCGACGCGGCACGATCAGACGCTGTTCGAATGCCTTCTGGAGGGCGATCAACTTCGAGAATCGTTGGGGCGGCTACGTGGCATGGAGACCCGAACTCAAGGATCTTGTCAAGGACAAGTTCCTTATTCCTCTTGACTCTGACGAGCAAGAAGAAACGCTTGAGGATAAGCTGGACGGCCTAAGAAGAGGCATGAGTAGCCAACTATACTGGTCCTTTTGGCCGACGGCCAACTGCAATCTGGCGTGTGACTATTGCGGGCAGACACACTCGAACACAAAGCTGTCGCGGGAGCATTGTGACCTGGCCGTCCAGCTCGTACGCAGGAGGCTCAAGGTGCACGGTTCCAAGAGACTGCATGTATCCTGGTTCGGCGGCGAGCCCCTGTTGGGCCTTGACATCATGCGGTACCTGACACCGCAGTTGTTCAAGACGGCGAAGGAGCTCGGCATTGATTACGATGCGAGGCTCATCACGAATGGAACTCTCATGACCAAACGCGTCAGCCGCGAATTGATGAACCAGTTGGGCATAGTCTGGATTGACATCACGCTCGACGGTCCGCGTGCGGTCCATGACAAGCGCCGCGGCACGAGAAAGGGAGCGGGTACGTATGATTGGATCACCCGGAACATCGCGGATTTCTTCGAGGTTCGCGGCTCCAAACGAACGACCCGATTAACACTCCGGTGCAACGTAGATGCTCGCAATGCAGGTGCCGCCAAGGAACTCATCGACCACTTGGAATCCTTGGGTTTCTCGAAAGAGGTATCAAACATCAATTTTGCCGCTGTATTCCCGTGGGGAGATCCTCCGGGGCAGAGATACAGGTACCGGAATAGGAGGAAGTATGCCAAACTCAATCTTGAAATCAGTGAGTACGCGTTATCCAAAAGCTTCAATTGTTCCGTTCTTCCACTTGGCCGCGGTGGCACGTGCCAAGCATCCGCATTGGATACGACGGTGAATGTTCTGCCTGGTGGTCGTCTGTATCTGTGCGGCGAGATCCCGCTGGTGGCGGGTTACGACGAGCGGGATGATCGCTGGTGGGATAAGGGAACACTGGAGCAGTTGCGCGAACAACAGGAAGAGGATATTGTCTTCTCCAGCGGATGGTTCGAGGAGATTAGGAAGGGGAAGTGGCCGTGCACCTCATGCAAGTGGTTCGGCCTTTGTTCAGGCGAGTGCCCCAAGCAATGCCGAGATGGACACGGAGGATGCCCATACTACATTTTCAACTTTCCGGAGCGGATGAGAGCGTATTCGAGGCTCGAGCTTCCTGTCCCCGAGAATGCAGAAGAAGAACGCCCGCGGTGGCAGGTTGTTTCAAAGATCCTGAAGCGATTTCGAGTTGCGAATGTCCCATAGTACCCGACGGGAGCACACCGAAGCCGGCCCAGTAATTTGCCTCGCCGCTTGTGCCGGAGAAGCTATCGTGCCGTTGTCGCATTTGCCGGGAAAGCATCCATCCGCGGCCGATTCCCGGTTCGACGAGTAGTCTCCTCCGGGATGAGCGGCAGATTGGACTCCCGAGCGACTCCAATGGCCCGCCACTGATACCTGAGGGTATGCTGGACCATCGATAGTGCTTCTGCCGCCTATCGCATTCTATTCGTCCGTAGTTCCGTTTGAGCAACCAAGTTGAAAGGTGAATGTCATGATTCGCGATGGATTTCTCGTATTCCTGGTGGCCTATACCACCCTTTCACCCTCGGGTCAAATGGCGGAGACACCGGATGCTGAGGAACCGCATCACACGGAGATCATTCTGCTCGGATCTCTGGGAGAGGATCCACAGAACTGTCAGTTCTCCTTGCCCTTCGAGAATCCGTCCGCCGGCCTCTGTCCGGTTAGAATCTGCATTGCCAGTGAATTCAGGAAATAGCCGATACAACACATCGATTGGACCCACGCGAGAAACCATGTTCCCAGTGAAGGTTCATGATTGCCTGCGCCCTATAGCTCGGAGATGGCGGTCGCGACTTCATGCCGAGAATGCACCACGAACCCGCCGTCTCAGCTATCTCTTTCGCCCGTCGGCTACTCCGAATCCCCAATCTTGGCCATGGCTCCGTCGCTCGTTCGGGCCGGCCATTGACATCAGACTCTCGAGACCGCATGCCTTCTGGTGGCCACATTATTCGGCTGAGCCCTGGTCCGACGATGGTTCCTTGCCCTCGTGGAGGGCCTCGATGTCTTGTGGTGGAAGGGCATGGTTGTAGATGCGAAGGTCATCGATTAGGCCATTCCAGTCGCGCGGCGAGCGAGAGCCGCTGTTCGTTCCGATGAGAACGTGGTCCTCGGATGCGTTAATGGATGAGAAGGCGAGCGCAGACATGAACGTGTCCAGTTTCCCATCGATATACAGGCTCAACTGCCGTCCATCGTAAATGCCAGCCACGTGATGCCATTTGCCGTCGTTCACATCGATATGGCCTCGGAGGAATCCCGGAGTCGGTCCCTCCCGTGCCCCCACCACAACGACTCCACTGCAGGCAAATTCAAGGGCGTCGGTAGTTCGATCACGCTGCAGCCGCCATGTCTCATCGCCCTTGGCGACAATCGCCTGGGAGTCTTTGTCGAACCGGCTAATCTTGATCCAAACGGA
>CBFDDG010000250.1:0-7216 GCA_965603505.1 uncultured Phycisphaerae bacterium
ATCCCGCTGGGCCACGGCCTCTTCGCCACCGTCGATGCCGTCGACTACAAGAAGCTCAGCAAGTACAAGTGGTGCGCCAACACCAAGCGCGGCACGGCCTATGCGCTGCGTCACACCAAAGAGGGACGGATCGTGTACATGCATCGCCAGATCATGCGGGCACCGAAGGGCTCCATCGTGGACCACATCGACCATAATACGCTGAACAACCGGCGGTGCAACCTGCGGCTGGTCACGCCGGAACAGAATTATGCCAACGCCGGGCCACGCGGCGGGGCGTCCGGGTATGTGGGCGTGTACCCGTGTGGTAAACGCTGGATGGCGAAGATCGTCTGTCGCGGCAAGCGTTTCTACCTCGGGCGCTTCGACGATCCGGTCGAGGCGGCCAAGGCCCGTGACCGCAAGGCGTATGAACTCCACGGCGAGCACGCCTACCTCAACTTCCCGGAAGAAATCAAGCGCAGAAGAAGGAGAAAGAAGCGGTAAGGTCGGCAGGGGAATGATAATTGGTGGGCATGGCCCAGCCCGCAGCGACATTTGTTGCAGATTCTCGCTGATGTTTGCGCACAGAAATCAACGCGTGGGTTGAGAACCCACCCTACGCGAGGCGATGTGCCGGAGGCTTAGCGAAAGCGGATGCGGCAGTGGGGGCAGGAGTCGTGCGAGGAGCCGGAGTCCAGTTGCCCGCCGCATTCGCTACATGTGTGGTTGACAATGTTTGTCCAGAGACTCCGGGGCCACGTTGCGATCAGGCCGCAGACGAGCAGTATCATCCAACAGAGGCCCGTAATGAGACTGATCGGACGGAAGCTGCGCGTCGAGTCGCCGGCGATCAGTGCCGCTGCCGCGATCGCGCTGGCCAGACTCGCGAGCAGGATTAGTGCGAAGGCCCAGGCGTTTCCCTTTTTTGACATCACGTGCTGGACCTCTTCAAGCACCTTGGGCAGCGTCTGAACGATGCGGGGGCTGCCCTCCGCATCCCAGGCCAGCTTCTTCAGTTCCTCGTCGAAGCAGTCCGGATCGTACTGGAGGGTTCGGCATATCTCATAGTAGTGGCCGTTCAGGGGGAAGTCGGCGTTCTTCGTGGGGTATCGTCCGTGGCGGACGAAGAAGACCTTGTCGGCCTTGTCCAGTACGGCGTGCCTGCAACGGAGCATCCACGCATAGTCCTGCGGATTGCGACAGTAGGAATGGATGGCCTGTTGCAGTTGCTCGTCCGTGATGTCGCCATTGCGCAGGAGCAGGGCGATGAAATTGTCCTGCGCGACCAGGGCCTCGCTGCCCGGCGTTTTGAAGCGTTCGGCGAAGATCCCACCCATGACCACGATGCGGCGTCTCGCCCGTCCGTAAACCCCAACCTGTGGTGAAGGTGCCATGCTAAACCTCCTTGAACGGCATGCAGCCAACGCCACACAACGGGCGGTCGGCCCACGCAGCCAGGCAATCCCAAGGTCCTCAAACCACGCTTATTCTTCGACAAAACCGCCTTGAAAACTCCACACAAAACGCCATCCCGAGCGGAAGTCCGATTGGCCCTGCTCCGAGGATGCGCCCTGATAGCTGTGACAAGCGCATTTTGCGTCGTTGACGTGGATCGATTGGGGTCTGATAATAACTACGAGACAGAAGGCATGATGGCGACAACACAAACGTGGGTGGTGTGCGGCCTGACGCTGCGAGGGGCTACGTGGATTCCGGCATGTCGTAGCCGCGGCCTTTTTTCATACCGGGGGGCATGGCGAGGCCGCCGGGGCCTTGTCTGTCTTTGAAGTCCGTGATGATCTTCACGGCGGCGTCAGGATCGTCCTGAATCGTGAAGACACTCAGGTCTTCCGGGGAGATGAAGCCGTGCTCGTTCAGCATCTTCTGCTCCATCCACTCGATGAGACCGCCCCAGTAATCACGGACCATGAGGACGACGGGGAAGTGGGCCTGCCGGAGGGTTTGAATCAGGACGGCCGACTCGAAGAACTCGTCCATCGTCCCATAACCGCCCGGGAAGACGATGAACCCGTGGGCGTACTTCAGGAACATCACCTTGCGCACAAAGAAGTACCGAAAATGCAGGGACAGGTTCTGGTATTCGTTCGGGACCTGCTCTTCGGGAATCTCGATGTTGAGGCCGATGCTGGTTCCGCCGGCATCGGCGGCCCCTTTATTGGCCGCTCCCATAATCCCGTCGCCACCCCCGGTGATGACGGCAAAGCCCGCCTGGACGATCTTGCGCGAGGTTGTTTCGGCGAGTTGGTAATGCGGGTGCTCCGGTGTCGTCCGGGCGGAGCCAAAGATCGATACGGCCGGGCCGACGGAGGCCAGTTCCTCGAAGCCCTCGGTGAATTCCGCCATGATTCGGAACATTCGCCACAGGTCTCTCACCGGCTTCTCGGCCGTCTCAATCACGTGATTCTTCCTCTGTCGCGTCATAGATCTTCTGTTGTTACCACGAATCCGGGTTGTTTGCGGCCGGACAGCACTGCGCTATCGGGCATTCGGGGCAATTCGGTTTCCTTGCCTTGCAGATCCTTCGGCCATGAGCGATCAGCAAATGGCAGAAGAGCGTCCAACTCTTCTTAGGGATTATTTCGGCCAGATCGAACTCCAGCTTTACCGGGTCCGAGTTCTCGGACAGTCCGAGCCGGCGGGACAGCCGGATCACATGCGTATCGCACATGATCGCCGGCATCCTGAACGCGTTGCCCAGCACGCAGTTGGCGGTCTTTCGACCCACGCCCGGCAGGGTCACAAGCTCTTCCATCGTGTTCGGGACTTCGCCCTCATACGCGTCGATGAGCCTTTGCGTTGCCCCCTTGATGCTGACCGCTTTGTTGCGAAAGAAGCCCGTGCTCCTGATGTCCTGCTCGATTTCTTTCAGATCGGCCCGGGCCCAATCCTGAGGCGACGTGTATTTCTTGAACAGGTCCTTTGTGACGATGTTCACTCTCGCATCGGTGCATTGCGCCGAGAGAATCGTGGCAACCAACAGCTCCAGCGGGTCGCCGAAGTGCAGGGCTACGGTCGTGCCGGGATACGTTTTCTTCAGGACGGGGAAGATCTTCTTGACGCGGTCGCCCGCCGCAGCCTTGTCGAAGCGTGTCGCTTTGCGGCCGGCCTTCTTCTTGGCGGTGGCCTTCTTCTTCGCTGCCATTTATTTGTCACTCCCCGGCGCTCTTGCGAGAATCTGGATCAGTTTTTCCTTATCGAAGATCCCCCGCAATTTCTCCTGCGACCCATCCGGCAGGAGGAGGATAGTCGTCGGCACATTGCCCGCCTCGCCGTAGACCTGCTTGAGGTCCCGCGTGGCGGGGTAATCGATCACGGTCGTATCCGCCTTGACGGCCAGCACGTTCTTCTGCCTGACCATCGCGACGACATCCGGGTCCTGGTAGACTCTCCTGTCCACGACCTTGCAGTTCGTGCACCAGTCGGCGGTGAACTTGAGCAGGACGGGCTGTTTCTGTGCGACGGTCTGTTGGATCAGGTCGGGGTCATACGAATGCCAATCGATAGCGGCTTCGGCCGAGGGCCCGCGGGCCGGCAGCAGCCAGAATCCTGCCCCGACGGCAAGGACGACAGCTATCAGGCGCACGGTCCATCGTCGGACCGCCGGTGTCCCCAAACCGACCCATTTGCCCCATATCCAAACGCAGAAGCTGAAGAGGATGCCGTAGGTCAGTACGTTCACAAGCCTGTCTTTGGGCAGGGCGGTCAGGGTCAGCTTCACGGCGATAAAGAACAGCAGGAAACCGGTTGATTTCTTGAAAACCTCCATCCAGTGTCCCGGCTTGGGCAGGCGATTCAGCAGGGAGGGAACGAGGACGATCACCGCGTAGGGCAGAGCCATGCCGACCCCCATGAGCACGATCGCCGTGCTGCTGACGAGCAGGGGCTGGGTTTGCGCCCAGACCAGGACAAACCCGAGCAGGGCCCCGCTGCACGGGGTGCTCAGCACGCCCGCGAAGAAGCCCATGCCTACGGAGCCGGCCATTCCGGATGCAGCGCCTTGCCCGCCCGCCATCGAAGACGGCAGCGACAGTGTGGCGACGTCCAGCATAACCAATCCGAAGAATACGATGGCAAGGAACAGCACGATCACAGCCGTCGGATAGCGGAAGAGGCTGTTCAGGTCGAGCACGGCCCCAGTGGACAGATTGATGATTGCTGAGACCAGGGCGAAGGCGGCGAAGAAGAGGATGACGCCGGCGCAGAACGCCAGTCCCGATGCGATGCGTTTGCCGCCGGACTGCCCGGACCGACCGATCAATCGCATCAGGACCAGAGGCAGGACCGGGAGGACGCAAGGCATGACGTTGATGGATAAGCCGGCCACGAGGGCCAGGAGGTAGTACACGCCGCGGCTGTACGATAGCACGGTCTGCCGCTCGGCGTCCGGGCCGGCAGTCGCTCGCGCTTGCGCTTCCGTTGTCCCGGCGGTCTGCGAGGCGGCAGTGAGCGATATCGGGGGCCATGTGTCCAGCTTGCTCAGATCGATTGGGGTGGTCAAGGTCTTCTCAAAGGGTGGCAGGCACAGCAAGCTCGTGCACGCGATCCCGGCAATTCGTATCGTGACCTCAGCCTTCTCGGCCTGGCCGGCAAGCGTCTCTTCCTTGAGGATCGGGATAAAGACCGGGAAGTCCCCAACGTATACCTCGATTCTCTGGCCGGTCGGGTCGTCGAAGATCTCCCAGGCGGGGAAGACCGCGTCACCGAATTCGATGCCGCCGGACCGGGCTTCGACTTTCAACTGCAACTCGGGGGCCGGGGCCGTCTCCGCCCGAGCATAGTAGTGGAGGTCCTCCGTGCCTTCGAAGACAACCGCCAGTCCCGGCACACCGTCCAGACTCGCCGGTTCCGCGTGCGCGTACGAGACTTCATTCTGGTATCGGACAATCTCCGCCGCATCCGGGCGCTGCATCGGGGCAGCAGCGTGATCGGCATCCTGCGCAAGCGCCAACGAGTTGCACAATACTCCGCAAGTCGCGCAGAGTAGAACGTACCGTATCTCGTTCATCTCGATTTTCCGGGCGAGTGAGAAATCGTGTCGATCAGCCGTCGGCCGACTCTTCCTGCGTGTCCGTGTCACCGTCCGTTGTCCCTTTGGCCTGTTCGGCGGCGAGCAGATCACCCACCGTGGGCTTGTCCAGATGGCCGCCATCGAGGATGAGCTTGACATCGTCGGCGTCGAGCGTCTCATATTTGAGCAGGGCCTGCGCGATGCGCACGAGCCTGTCTCTATTGTCCTCGATCAGTTGCCGGGCCTGGTTGTAGGCTTCTCCCATGATCCGCTTGACCTCGGCGTCGATTTCCTCGGCGGTCTTCTCCGAGTACTCGCGTTCGGTCGGCATCAGATAGGCAAGATCCTTCATGCCCAGATCGGGCCCGTAGTTGATGGGCCCGAGATGATCGCTCATACCCCAGGTCAGGACCATCTGTCTGGCAATCTTCGTGGCCTGTTGGATATCCGATTGGGCACCGCTGGAGATGTCGTCGCAGAACGTCTTCTCGGCGATACGACCGCCAAAGCAGACTTGAAGCAAGGCCATGCAGTAACGCTTCGTGAACATCGTCCGATCCTTCTCCGGCAGCGCGAACGTGGCCCCCCCCATCGGACCGCGCGGAATAATGCTGACCTTATGAAGCGGGTCGGCGTCCTTGATCAGGCTTTGCACGATCGTATGACCGGCCTCGTGATAGGCGGTGATCTCCCGTTCCTTTTGGTCAATGACGCGGCTCTTTTTGGCGCGCCCCCAGCGTACCTTGTCCCGGGCCTCCTCCAGATCGGCCATCTCGATATAATCCTTGTTGGCCATCGTCGCCGCCAGGGCGGCTTCGTTGATGATCGCCGCCAGGTCGGCGCCGCTGAACATCGGCGTGCCTCTGGCCGTGCGGTCGAGGTTTACGTTGGGACTGAGCTTGACCTTTCGGGCATGGACCCGCAGGATCTCGGCTCGCCCTCTGAGGTCCGGCAACGGCACGACCACCTGCCGGTCGAATCGGCCGGGCCGCGTCAAAGCGTGGTCCAGAATATCCGCGCGGTTCGTCGCCGCAACGACGATGACCTGGTCGTTCGTATCGAAGCCGTCCATCTCCACGAGGATCGCATTGAGCGTCTGCTCGCGCTCGTCGTGGCCGCCGCCGACGAAGCTGGCGCCGCGTTTGCGGCCGATGGCGTCGATCTCATCCAGAAAGATGATGCACGGCGAATGGTCCTTGGCCTGTTTGAAGAGGTCGCGAACGCGCGAGGCCCCGACGCCCACGAACATCTCGACAAAATCACTGCCTGAAATGCTGAAGAACGGCACATCGGCTTGACCGGCGATGGCCTTGGCGAGCAGCGTTTTCCCGCAGCCCGGCGGGCCGATCAGCAGCACGCCGCGGGGGATCCGTCCGCCCAGACGCTGGAATTTGCGGGGGTTCTTGAGGAATTCGATGATTTCGGCCACCTCGTCTTTGGCCTCGTCAATCCCGGCCACGTCCTTGAAGGTCACTTTAACGCGATCCTTGCCGTGAACGCGATGGCGGCTGCGTCCGAACGACATGAGCATGCCGCCGGCCCCGCCCCGCAGGTTGCGGGCAAAGAAGAAGTAGAACAGGCCAACGAGGATAAGGATCGGCAGCAGATAATTGATCAACATGATCATCCAGACCTGCGGCTTGGTCCACTCGATCTCCACGGCGTATGCGGGGTCCTCCTCCGCCCGCTGTTCGATCAGGTCGATCATCTGGTTCAATCGTTCCTCGGCGCCGGCATCCGGCCGGTAATTGACCTTGAACGCAAGTGATCCATGTTCCTTCGCGGCCTCCGAGCCCTCCCTGAATTTGCCCGCGATCTCGGTCTCCCCGATCTCGATGCGCTCGACTTGGCCACCCTGTTCGACATACTGCCTGAACTGCGACCACGTCAGCGTATTGGTCACAAGCCCCTGATTGAGCATCATCAGCGCTGTGAAGATGATAATGCCGATGATCAGCCAGCTCAGTGGACTTCGCCGGTACCCGGGAAGCGGCGGTTTCCGGTTCGGGCGTTTGCCCCCATCCCGGTTCGGCTCGGTTTGATTGCTACCTGGTCTATTCTTCATATCTGATTAATGATCCCCGTCCCGCGATCGTCGAACGTGCGTTCGCGCGACTGAGGCGCCTATTTCCTTCCTTTTTACCATGGATTTTCCATTAGCTCTACGATGTTCTGGGCCAGCTTGTTTGCCGCCACGGCGGACGC
>CBFDDG010000251.1:0-7207 GCA_965603505.1 uncultured Phycisphaerae bacterium
CTCGCCCAGCTCCCCTGGATGCAATACGTAGGCGCGGAGCCACTCGATCTTACAAGGGCGTATGGCGTTGCCCAGCGCAGAGTCGATCCCAGTTACGGCCCTTACCAGAGTACCGGCGAGTTGATGCAGGTTCCGGCGCTGCTTGACCTGCATCAGGACAACTGGCACAACCGGCACACCGATCCTAACAAGGGGCCGGACGTGACGTGGGACGACCTGAAAGATGATTTCGAGGAGCGCGATCTTCTCTTCACGCGGATCAGCGACCTCGTGACCGTGCGGAGCGATGTATTCACGGCCTACATCCTCGTCCGGATCGGGACCGATGGGCCGCAGAAGAGGATCGTGGCCGTGCTCGACAGAAGCGGCGTGAATACTGCCGACGACGGGGTCCGAGTCGCGGCCCGGCAGTTCGTGCCCGACCCACGGTAGCGGCTATGTCTTTATGGCTTCCAGGAGCTTTGGGTGCACCTTTCTGTTCGCCGCCACCATCTGGAACGTATGCCCCTCGTAGTTGTCGAGATCGACGGGAAAGACGTCCCCTCCATGCCAGTCAGTCACGGCGGCGCCGGCCGTCTGTGCGATGAGCACCCCGGCGGCGATATCCCACAGCTTCGGCGTGCACACGACGGCGGCCACGAGCCCTCCCTTGGCGACATAGGCCAGATGCAGGGCGGTCGTTCCGAAGTTGCGGAACCTTGATTCTCGAATGATATCGCAGACCCAGGGCGGTACGCCGTCGTCGAAATGGCTGTCCAAACCCACGCTGGTTACCGGTGTCATTTCCTCGGTTCCGACGGTGATGGTCCTGCCGTGCAACTGGGCCTCACCTCCTTTGACCGCGGTGTACATGGCATCGGTGGCGGGCTCGAAGATGACGCCGGCCACCGGCTCGCCCTCGAACACCGCGGCGATGCTGACCGTGAAGATCGGGATTCCGTGGGCGAAGTTGTTCGTGCCGTCGATCGGATCGATCACCCACCAGATGGCGGGCTCGCCCAGGGGCGGACGTTTGAAGATTTTGCCTTTTTCACCTTCCTCCGCGATGAAGCCGTGGTCGGGGTAGGTCTCCCGGATCCGCTGGATGATGATCCGCTGGCATTGAGCGTCGGCCTGGGTCACCAACTCATTCTCGCTCTTCTTGACGGCCTTGACGAAGCTCATCTGCTCCATGGCGTGCTGGCCCGCCAGTCTCGCGGCGACCACGGCCGTCTCCAGAATCTGTCGTAAGTCCTGTTGCTCCAAGGGCATCCTTCACCTGCTGCATTAGTTGACACGTTCGTAAGCGTGCCCTATTCTACAAGAGACATGCTCGAACGCCAACAAGGAAAAACAAGTACGGTGTTACGCCGACCGACCGCGAGGGAGCGTAAAATCGCGGCTGTCATCAGTGCCGGCATCGTCTTCTTCTTCGGGGCCCTCTGGCTTCTACAGGGGATTGGGTTCGATTTCGGGTTGCTGTTTGGCCCTTGCGGCCTGCGGATGCGGACGGGCTGGACGTGCCCAACCTGCGGCATGACGACCGCCACGCTCGCGTTCGCAAGAGGCGACGTGCTGACCGCCTTCTACGTGCAGCCCGCTGCCGCCTTTTTGTGCAGCGTGCTGGTTATCATCACATTTTTCGCTTTTCTGATAAGCGTTTTCGGCGTATATTTCTGCTTCCTTGACCGGCTGCTGGCCGAGATCAAGCTGTGGCATGTGGCCATAGGCCTGATTGTGATCCTTGCCGCCGGATGGGCCGTCACGTTGGCACGCGCCTGGGCGGTGTGAACGTCGGAAAGACGAAACGTCGGGAATCTTCCCTGGAGAATGACTATGATCAAACTGCTTATCACGGACAAGCTCGCACAGGAGGGAATCGATCTGATCAATGCCACCGAGGGCGCCGAAGCGGTCGTCAAGACCGGCATCAGCGAAGATGAGCTGGCGAGTATCATCGGCGATCACGACGGGCTGATCGTTCGGAGCGGCACGAAGGTAACGGCCAAGGTCCTGGCCAATCCCGGTCGGCTGAAAGGCGTGGCCCGCGCGGGCGTGGGCATCGACAATATTGACGTGGCGGCCGCGACGCGCAAGGGCATCCTCGTGATGAACACGCCGGGCGGCAATACGCTCAGTGCGGCCGAGCATACGATGGCCCTGATGCTGGCCATGAGCCGAAACGTCGTTCGGGCCTGCAACAGCCTCAAGTCCGGTGCCTGGGACCGGAAGAAGTACATGGGCAATCAGCTCAACAACAAGGTCGTCGGTGTGATCGGCCTCGGCCGGATTGGCATGGCCGTAGTCCGGATGGCTCGAGGCTTCAACATGAAGGTGCTCGGCTACGATCCTTTGGCGGCGCCGACGGATGCCGAGCAGATGGGGGTCGAGGTGACGGACAACATCGAACGTGTCTTCCGCGAGTCGGACTTCATCACGGTCCACGTGCCCCGCAATCCGCAAACGCTGAATATGATCGGCGCCGATCAGATCGCGATGATGAAGCCGACGGTTCGGCTGATCAACTGCGCGCGGGGCGGCATCATCAATGAGGAGGCCCTCTACGAGGCGTTGTCCCAGAAGCAGATTGCCGGAGGGGCTCTGGATGTATTCTCCAGCGAGCCGCCGCAGGATCTGCGTTTTGCATCGCTCGATAACTGCGTGGTGACGCCGCATTTGGGGGCCAGCACCGAAGAGGCCCAGGTGGAAGTGGCGGTGGAAGCGGCGGAGATCTTGCTGGCCGCGATCAAGGGTGGTCCGATTCGAAACGCCATCAACGCTCCATCGACCGCCGGAGTGGTTCCACCGGTTGTGAGCCAGTACGCCGACCTGGCCCGGCGTGTCGGCATGTTGCTCAGCACGATCACCCCGGGCAACATCAAGGGCGTGCAGGTGCAGTATCGCGGGACCATCGCCGGCATGAGCATCGAGCCGGTAACGCTCAGCTTCGCTATCGGCCTGCTGCAGACCCACTTCGACATGCCGTTGAACATGGTCAATACGCCCGTTCTGGCGAAGGAGCGCGGCATTAGCATCGATGAGACGAAGAATACGGAGGCCAGGGACGTCGCATCGAGCTTCAGCGCAACCGTTGTCACCAGTGAGACGACGCGGATGGTGCGAGGCTCGGTCTTCGGCGAGACCCTGCTGCGCATCATCGAGATCGACGGCTTCCATATCGAGATGACGCCGCAGGGGCCCGTGCTGGTGATCTTCAACGATGACAAGCCCGGCGTGATCGGCTCCGTCGGGACGATCCTCGGCCACCACGGCATCAATATCGGCACGATGGGCGTCGGCCAGAAGCTGGAGCAGCAGAAAGCGATCCTGGCCGTGAGCCTTGACAAGGAGCCCGATGCCGCCACGATCGAGGAACTCGGGAAACTGGATTTCGTCAACGAAATCTATGTGTGCACGCTCGACTGATTTCGGACGAGCATTGCCAGATCCTGGAATCGTTCCGCCTGTTCGGCGAAGATCCTCGTAGCGGCTGAACGTCGTCTCCGAGATCCATAGGTCCATTCTGGAATAGGCTGTCGGCATGGGCAATGCCAACAACAAGCGCGATCTCGCCTCCCGTCAGATCCGGTCGGTCACGTACCTTGGCATGGTCGTCAACATCGGTCTTTCGGTCGTCAAGGTCGTTATTGGCCTGGCGGTCTCGTCGCTGGCGATGTTGGCCGATGGGGTCCATTCGCTCTCGGACCTGGCGACGGATGTCGTTGTCCTCGTTGGAGCGCGTCTTGGGGCCAGGGAACCGGACCGGTCCCACCCGTACGGCCATGGCCGACTCGAGACCTTTTCGGCCATCCTGGTCGCTCTGATCCTCATGGCCGTCGGTGGCGCCATGGTCTACAAGGCGACCATGTCCATAGCGCGGAACGAATCCACATCGGCGCACTGGGCAATCCTCTTGGGTGCCCTGGTTTCGATCCTCTCCAAAGAATGGCTCTACCGGGTGACGAAGAAAGCCGCCGTGAAATCGCACAGCGTCGCCCTCTATGCGAATGCCTGGCACCATCGCAGCGACGCCTTCAGTTCCGTGGCCGTTCTGGTCGGCTATGTGCTGTTGCTTGCCGGCTTCGGCCACGGCGACCAGTTGGCGGCCATCGCGGTCGGCCTGATGGTCATCTTCGTGGGCGTGCGCGTGATCGCCGATTCCCTCATGGAGCTGACCGAGGGGGCTGTCGATCCGGAGACCGTCGAGCATATCAAGAGCGTGATCAGCGCCGATCCGGGCATCCGCGACTGGCACAGGCTCCGCACCCGCACGGTGGGCCGCGAGGTCTTCCTCGACGTTCACATCCTCGTGGACCCCGAACTGAACGTTGCTGCGGCCCACGAGATCTCCGAGGGATTGGAAAAGACGCTCGACGAGGAGATCAGCCGGCCCGTCCATATCACGGTCCATATCGAGCCCGATCTGCCCGCCTTCCGCAGGTGAGATCGCTTCATGCTCCGGTAGGACGTGCCGTGCGCAACGTCTCCGAAGGCGCGTAATGAGCTGACCCGCTGCGAAGAGAATGCGCCCTTCGCGTCTCCGGCGGCCCAGGCCTCATACGCTGCCGGCTATGTCATTGTCACCAGCGGAGCGGCGAGGCGACCGACCGCACGTACGATGCGGGCAGAAACCGCGGGGCCCGTACGTGTGGGTACGGGCCCCGGTTCTTACCGTCAGTTGCGGTTATGCGTTGGTCAGTGATGGTTATGGACCGACCGGCTCCTCCGGAGCGGGTCTCATCACGCGGATGTCATCGATGTAGAACAGGCCCGCGCCGCCCGGCGTCGCGTTGTCGCGATCGCCTGCGCCGATGAAGAGCTTCTTGATCTTGCCCGCGTTGACGCCGAACTCGGTCAAGGGGATCCTCCACTCGGTCCATGTGTCGATACCAACCGCCGTCGGGTCCGGATGGAGGACGACGCCGGTCTTATTGGTGCTATCCTGCACGGCGACGTACAGACCGGCAGGGCCGTTGAGCAAGTGGTCCGTGCCGATCTCGGCGAACTTCCGCTGCCCGGTGACATTGCCGGTCGCGGCAACATTGGAGAACTCGGCCGTGCAGACATTGCCGCTTGAGTGGCTGGTCAGCGCGATGCCGATGTAGACGTTGCCGATCATCGCGATCGTTTGCGGGTTCCAAACCATCGCGGTCCAGCTATTGCCATCGAGCGAGTAGTAGCCGTTGAACTCGTCGCCGATCCGTTCGAGTTTGATCCAGACGGGCGCCCTCAGGGCGATCTGCTCGGGCGTGGCGACCGGTGTGTCGCTCACGTGGTTATCCGCAGCGATTAGGCGAGCCTGGAAGCGGACCCCATTGCCCGGCGTCGCACAGATCATCGCGAACTTCGAGTTGGGTTCCAGGGTCTGCCGAATCATCACGGCGGCCTTCGCCCACGCATGGGTGTTCTCCACGCCGTCCACCTTGGCCACGATGGTCCCGTTGCCGCTGAGCGTCTGGTAGGCATAGGTGAACTCGTCGGTCGTGCCGGCAATGTCCGCGCCGGCGGCACTCATGGTAACGGCATTGGCAGCGGTCTCCACGAAGCCCACGGGTCTGCCGCGGAACCAGATCGACAGATCGGTGACGCCGTTGATGGTCCAGTCCTGTGTGGGTGAGAACTCCAGTTCCGCCTCGCTGTAGTACGGCGCAATGACGTTGTTGAAATCGAATGGCATCGACTGTCGGCCGCTGTGGACGATCGTTGTCTCACCGAACGTGCCGTTCGTGGCATCGAAGTAGCCGACAATCGAGCCGGTCAGGTTGGTCAGGCCGTCGATCCAGGTCTGCCAGATGGCTTCACCGGCATCCATGTTGTCGGTGTAACTCTCAAAATCATCGACTGCGATATAGTCGGTCGTGGTGAAGCTCCAGACCCGGCCGATCCACGGACTCTCGGGGTCGCCATCGTTGATCTCATCCACGCGCCAGTAGAAGGTCTTGCCCCACTCCAGCGAGCCGACATCCAGCGTGGTGCCGGTCTGGCGGCCCTGGAACAGCGGGCTGGCCGGATCAGCGGCGGCTACGGCGGCCTCGTCATCGCCGAAGTAGACCTCATGCTGCTGCGCATTAGCGCCGGCCTCCCAACTCACGACCCCATCCGAGGCCGTATCGACGGCATGGTTGGCCGGGCTTGGCCCAAACGCCTGCAGCGACGGAAGGGCGTAGGCATCAACGTATTCGGCGCTGATGATCTCCTGCGTGGTGATGCTTCCGCCTTGCCAGGAGACCGCGATGTTATCACCGCCTCCGCCTTCCTTCATCACCGCCTCGATGTAATACTTCTGCCCGGCTTCCAGCGCGATCGGGTCCGACTGCTGCGTATCGGGGTACTTGGCCCACTCGCGGGAGTCCGTATCGCCGTTGACGTTCGCGATCTGACTGGCGTTGGCCGGATCGGCGTCAGTGCTGAGCCGCAGCGACGAGGAATCATCCGATGCAATCCAGAACGTGTATTCACCCGATTGCGGAGGGCTCAGCCAACCGTACAGGCGGCTGCCATAGTTGTCGGCCCAGTCCACCGGTCCCTCGAACGCATCGAGCAGCTCGCTATCGGTCGGATTGTCCGGGTAGGCCGCATTGCCCGTCAGATTGGCCACCGCCGTGCCCCCAATGCCGGACCACCACTGACGGACAATCTTCTTGGCGAACGCATCGGCCGTCGTGAAGCTCCAGACTCCGCCCGGTTCGACGCTTTCGTCCACCTTGACCTCGTCCACCCGCCAGTAATAGGTCGTAGAAGACCGAAGCACGCCCGGGCTGAACTTCGTCTCGGTCACCTGGCCCTGGTCGGCCGCGGCAGTGCCGTCATTGACGTCGGCGAAGTTGCTGCTGAAATACACTTGGTGTTTGTAGGCGGCTTTGCCAGGCAACCAGCTTAACGTCGGGCTGGGGAATACCGCTTCGGCCTCATCGGCGGGTGTCGGTGCTGAGGCGGTCAGCGATTCGGCTGTGAAACTCCAGACGTCGCCCGTGTGGACGGTTACCAGATCCACTTCGATCTCATCGACGCGCCAGTAATAGGTCGTTCCCGGCACCAGCCCGGGCCCATAGTAGTAGACCGTGATCGGCATTTGTGACAGTACGCGATCGGCTTCGGTTAGTTCAGGGCTCGTGCCCAAATAGAGGCTGTGGAGAGCCGCCGTGTCGCCTTTTGTCCAGGTGAACAGCGGCAGCGCTACGCCGGTCGCGCCGTCGGCGGGATCCGGCTTAAACGCCTTCAGACGTGG
>CBFDDG010000252.1:0-7195 GCA_965603505.1 uncultured Phycisphaerae bacterium
ATGCCCAGCGCTAGAATCAAAACTACGACGGCGGCAAAGCCGGGACTCCGCGCCAGCATCCGCAGCCCATATCGAATATCTTGCCAGAGGGTGCCCATTTGCCTCTCCTATTCGTATCTCAACGCCACCATCGGATCGATCTTGGCCGCCCGCCGGGCGGGGAGATAGCAGGCCGCGAATGCGGCGGCCATCAGGAGTAGCGCCACTACCACAAACGTGGCTGGATCGCGGGGGCTCACTTCATATAAGTAGCGCGCTAAGATGCGGACGGCGACGAGCGCGGCGCCCAAACCGAGCAGCAAGCCGATCAGCGCCAGTTTCATTCCCTCGCCTATCACCATCCGCAGGATGGCACCCACGCCGGCGCCGAGGGCCATGCGAATCCCGATCTCGCGGGTCCGCTGCTTGACCAGATAACTCATCATTCCATAGAGCCCCACACCGGCAAGCAGTAGTGCTGTCGCTGCAAATATGCTAGGAAGCACGGTTATGAAGCGGTAAACCGACACATGATCGGACAACACCCGCCTCATACTGTTGATATGGGATACCGGAACATCCGGGTCCAGGTTTGACACTTGGGTTCGGATGCTGCGGGCAAGATCCATCGGCTTGCCCTTTGTGCGAACCACGAGAAACATGGTGGTTTCCGGGTCCTGACTTACTGGACGATACATCTCGTATTCCCAACCTGTATTCACGGGATCATTCGTGCTTCCGACGACCCCAATGACGGTAAGCCAGGGATAATCGGACTTGGGGCCACCGGGTTTGAGCCGCCGGCCGATGGAACCTTCGTTCGGCCAGAACATTCGTGCCATTCTTTCGTTCACAATCACGACGGATGAACGTCCCTGGATATCCTGTTCATCGAAGTCTCTGCCCTTGAGCAAAGGAATGCCCATGGCTCGAAAGAAGCCCGGAGTGACACTACGATAGGCGGCCTGAGGTCCCCCTTTATTCTGTGCAGCGGCGCGCTCTGTGACAGCACTCATGCGGTCATATTGCTGAGTTGGCAGATAACTTACCGCAGCGGCTGAGTGCACCGTCGGGATAGCCTTAACCTCTTCAAGCAATCGCTGAAAGAAGACGGCAGGCCTTTGGCCGGAACGGCTGTATGGCGGAGTTTGGATTCTCATGGTCAACAGGTGATCGGGTCGGAATCCCGGGGGGGTCCGCACAACTTTTATTAATGATCGGGTCATCAGAACGCTGCCAGCCAGGAGCACGGTAGCCAAAGCGACCTCACAGGCGATTAGGCCGGCGCGGAATCGGTAATTGCGTGCGCCTCCCGCAACTCTCGTGGTCTGTTCTTTCAGCGACTTCATGAGTGTACTCTTGCCGACCTGCAAGGCCGGGGCCAGTCCGAATAGCAGGCCTGTAAAGACCGAGGCCGCCATGTTGAAGCCGAGAACCCGTCCGTCGATTCGGATGTTTTCGATGAGAGGAAAGTCACCAGGAATGTAGGCCCGAGCCAACTGAATACCGAAAATGGACCATACAAAGCCGAGTCCGCCCCCCAGGGCAGCCAGCAGGATGCTTTCCGTCAGGAGCTGTCGAGCGACACGTTCGGATCCGGCACCTAAGACCATACGGACGGCCAGTTCCTTTTGCCGTCCGGGCAGCCGGGCGAGCAGTAAACCGGCCACATTGGCGCAGGCAACCAGCAGCACGCTGGCCGCGGCCCCGAACACAGCGTACAGGTATTTATCCAAATCCCCAACCACCGCCTCTTGAAGCGCTTGGGTAGATACCTCTGTCAGGCCCTTGTTGCCTTTCGGGAACTCTCGCGAGATTTGGAGTGCGATCCTGTCCATTTCCACATCGGCCTGCTCGATTGTCATGCCGTCCTTGAGGCGTGCGATCACCTGGAGCCAGTGGCTCCCATAATCGTTCACGGTAAGAGTCCGTGGCACCCACAGATCGGTACCCTTGAGAAGCGGATAGGAAAAATCACGAGGCAGTACACCCACAATGGTCATTCCCAACCCTTCTACGGTCAACATTTTCCCAATTACATTGGGGTCGGACCCGAACCGCCGTTGCCACAATCCGCAGCTCAGAATCGCTGTATACCCTGTGCTGACGTCTTCATCCTTGGGGTAGAACTGCCGTCCCATCAACGGCTGAATCCCGAGGATCCGGAAGAAATCACCGGTGACACAGGCTGCTTTGACGATTTCTGCGCCTCCCGAGCCCGTCAATGTGAAATCGTGCGCGCTATATGCCGCTGTGTGCTCGAAAACTGTATTGTGTTCTCGCCATTGGATAAAGGCACCGGATGATACCGACATTTCGCCTCTGATTGGATCTTTCTGCCTGATCCTAACGAGCTCATTAGGATTGTCGAAAGTAAGCGGCCGAAGCAAGATGCCGTTGATGATACTGAAGAACACGGTGTTGGCTCCGATGCCAAGCGCCAGTATGAGCACCGCTACCACCGCGAACCCTGGACTCCGCGCGAGCCTCCGCAGCCCATATCGAATATCTTGCCACAGCGTACCCATATGTAATCTCTCTCCTATTCGTATCTCTGGCCAGACCACGTGCAAACGGCGTTCCAGGCGTGATCTGCCTGGGTGGGCTCTACCATATCGGAATGGCCTATTTCCTACGTGCCGTATGGTCCCGGTGGCTTTGTGTGTCCGCTTTTGGGATTGGCGCGCCCGAATTCGGACACAAGCCGGCGCTCAAAGCCCTGGAATCACCGTCCGCTTCCTTGCCCAGATGCGCGGGTTCGTCGCGGGATCATTCCAGTGGAAGTCGCAGACAGGCCCGGCAGCCGGGTCGGTCCGGATGGTCCTGCAAGGTGAGTCCGCCGCCATGAGCCTCGGCAATCTGACGGCTCAACGTCAGGCCGATCCCCGAGCCATGTTCCTTGCTCGTGTAGAACGGCACGAATACGTCGGTGCCCTGGATCAGGCCGGGACCGTCATCATCGACGTGGATCTCGAACCTGTCGGCCTCGACGCTCCAGCCGGTAGAGACGGTTCCGTCTCCGTCGGGCCGGCCCTGCAGGCTCGCATCCACGGCGTTGGAGACGAGATTGATCAGCAGTTGCTCCAACTGGTCGCGGTCCCCGCGAATGTGGACCTCAGGTCCGCCGGCAATCGTCACCGCCATTCGCGTCTCCAGTCCCACGACTCTGCGCAACAGCGTTGCGACGTCCACCTGCGAAAAACTGGGCGGCGGCAGGTGCATCAGCCGGGAGTAGGCGCCGATGAACCGGTCGAGCGCCTCGGAACGCTCGGCAATCAGTCCGAGGCCCGTCTGCAGATCCTCTTCCCAGTCCGGCGGCAGCGGTTGGCGCGCGATCAGCACGCGCAGGCTGTCTGCGACCGACTGGATCGGCGTCAGCGAATTGTTGACCTCGTGGCGCACCGTCCGAATCAGCCGCTGCCAGGCGCGACGCTCCTCTTCGTGCAGCGTGCGAGTCAGGTCCGACAGGAAGACCAGTTGGTGCGATACGCCTTTCTCCCGGTAGCTGCCCCGGCGAAGCTCCCACCGCCCGGAGCCGCCCGGGAAGGTCACATCCAGCACGCGGGGCGTCCCGCCAGTCAGACATTCCTCAAGCCCCAACTCATTTGCGCGGCGGCCGAGGAGGTCCCTATCGGCGCCGCCGAGAAGGCGCTTGCCGCTGTCGTTGATCAGTTGAAGGCGTTGAGTGCCGTCGAAGCCGAACATCGCCACGTCGATTTCCGCCAGGATCTTGCGAAGCAGCGCCGTCGCCTCGAGCGCTCCCAGGCGCTCCTCGCGAAGTGACTCGGCCAGCGCATTCGCCTCCCAGATGGCCTCCCCGAGAGCGTCGCCGAGACAGGCGCCCTTGGCGCGCAGGGAGTAGTCTCCCTCCCGCAACGCCCCGAGCAGGTTCGAGAGAGTCCGAAGCGGAAAGGCCGCGCTGCTGCGGATCATGAAGGGCGCCGCCAGCCAGGCGATTGCGAGCAGGATGCCCAGGGTGAGGCGTGTGCGGGTCGTGTAATCACCGTGCCACAGCAGAAAAAAGGATGCCACGGTTCCAGCGAGCCCGGCCATCAGCCCGAGAAGGAGGACGCGGTGTTCGTATTTCAGTCGTCGCGTAAGGCCGTTCATTGAACGATCCACCGTTTGCAGCTACTGAATCTCGTATTTCTCCAGCCGCCGGTACAACGCAGCGCGGCTGAGGCCGAGCGCCTCGGCCGCCTTGCTGACGTCGCCCTGGAAACGGGATAGCGCATCGCGTATCAGCATTTGCTCTACCTGCTCAAGAGTCATATCTCCGAACTTCGGTTCCCTCCTGGATCTTGATTCCAGACCCAGATCGCTTGCCTGGATGCTGCTGCCCCGAGCCATCAGAACGGCCCGCTCGACGGTATGATCGAGCTCGCGGACGTTGCCCGGCCAGGGGTGCTCCATGAGAATCCGCATGGAGGCTGAGTCGAAATCGGTGAGGTCCTTGCGGTACTTTCCCGCGTGCCTGTGCAGAAAGTGCGCCGCCAGCAGCGGGATATCCTCCGGGCGTTCCCGCAACGGCGGAATCCGGATCTCCACGGTCTTGAGGCGGTACAGGAGGTCCTGCCGGAAACGCGCTGCCGCGACCTCCTCCGCGAGATTGGCATTGGTCGCCGAGAGAATCCGGACGTCGACGCGATGCGTTCGGGAAGAGCCCACCGGCTCGAACTCCCCGCTCTCAAGTACGCGGAGAAGCTTGGGCTGCAGATTCACCGGTATCGTGGCGATTTCATCGAGAAACAGCGTCCCTCCATCGGCCAGCTTGAAGCGTCCGAGCCGGTCCGACTTGGCATCCGTGAACGCCCCGGCGACGTGCCCGAACAACTCGCTCTCAAAGAGAGTGTCCGAGATGCTTGCGGTGTTGATCGCCACCAGCGACTTGTCCTTTCTGGCCGAGGCGGCGTGCAGGGCCTGAGCCACCACGCCCTTTCCCGCCCCGTTCTCGCCCGTGATCAGCACGTTGGCCTCCGACGGGCCGACGCGGGCGATGACCTCGAGCACGGGCCGCATCGACCGCGATTCCGCAATGAGGAACTGCCGCGTCTCATCCCGCAGCAGGAGATTCTCCTGCTCGAGCTGCCGGCCCTTGCGAAGGGCCTTGCCCAGGTCGACCTGGGTCCGCAGGACGGCCAGGAGCCGCTCGTTCTTCCACGGCTTGGTCACGAAGTCACGGGCCCCGCGCCGCATCGCTTCGACCGCCAATTCCACACTCCCCCAGGCCGTCATCACGACCACCGGCAGCGTGCTGTCGATCTGTTGGAGCCTGGACAGCAGGTCCAGCCCTTCGCGGCCCGACGTGCTGCCCCGCACGTAATTCAGGTCCATCAGGACCACGTCGAAGTCCTGACGCCCGACGGCTTCGAGAATCGCCTCGGCGGAGGCGACCGTCTCAATCTCGTAACCTTCGCCCTTGAGCAGGAGGCGCAATGCCTTGAGCACACTCAACTGATCGTCCGCAAGCAGGATTCGCAGCGACGGTGCGTTCTGCTTCATCATTCTCACGCGAAACAGGCTTATCATTGACTCGCGCAGGGTCCTCGCCCTCGCGAATACGGCGCCGGTCATTGTAAAGGATTCGGAGCGTCGCGTCCATATCGTCCGATCTTGGATACGCGGCGGCGGAAAATAATTGGCGTCAGGCTTGTATGAGGCGTCCGGCTGACATATCCTATGCCCGACCTGATGGGAGTTCGATATGACACAAAGCTATCTGCAGTGGGCAATCAGCAACACGAAGACAACCTGGTGGCATGATTCGGCGAACCCGGCCGAGTTGGCGCTCGGGATCGAGCGAGGGGCCGTCGGGGCGACGACCAATCCATTCCTGGCGCATCGGGCGCTGTTGGACAGCAGAACGACCTGGGCGGCAGAGATTCGCGAGGCGCTCTCTCAAGGGCCGGAATCGGAGAAACGCGCGGAGGCGCTGATGCGCGTCGTTGTCACCCACGCGGCCGAGCAACTGCTGTCGCAACACGAGAGCAGTGACGGGCGGATGGGCTACGTCTGCGCGCAGGTGAATCCGATACGCGCCGGGGACCGCGAGTCCATGCTGGCTATGGCCAGGCGATTCAGTCGGTGGGCCCCGAATATCGCGGTCAAATTGCCTGCGACGGCGGCCGGTCTCGACGTCCTGGAGGACTGCACTGCCGAGGGCATCACGTGCACGCTCACGATCAGCTACACTGTGCCCCAGACCATCGCCATTGCAGAACGGCACCGGCGCGGTATCCAGCGTGCGCGGAAGAACGGAGTCGAGCCGGGCAAATGTTTCGCCGTCATTATGATCGGTCGTCTGGATGATTATCTTCGCGAGGTCGCTCATGATGGCGGGGCCGGCGTCAGCGAATCGGATATCCGGCTGGCAGGCCTGGCCGTGACGAAGCGCGCCTATTCGATCTACAGGCAGTGCGGCTACGAGGCCGTCCTGATTGTGGCGGCCCTGCGCGGCACATACCACATGACCGAGTTAGCCGGGGCCGAGATCATCATGTCGATTTTTCCCACGGTCCAGGAGATACTGTTGACCCCCGACCTGCCGCAGGAGGAGCGGATCGACGTGGGAGTCCCGGCCGACGCGATCGAGAGACTCTCGCAAATACGGGAGTTCGTGCGTGCGTACGAGCCGGATGGCATGAAGCCGAGCGAGTTCATTACCTACGGCGTGACTCAGCGCACGCTGTCTCAATTCTACGAGAGCGGCTGGAAGTTGCTGGAGGCCTTTTCCCTCTGAGCGGCGCGATCTTCCGCAGATCTTCTCCAGTTCCTGCGCGTGTGCCATGCGGTCTCATCCCGCCAAGACCGTCACGAGAGACCAGACACCCACGATCAGGAACGCCGCGAATGCGATCCACAGCGTCAGGCCCCAGAGGCGGCCCGGCGCAAGATTCGGATCGCTGCGCCGGTATCGAAAGTACAGTGCCGCCGCGCCGAGCAGGGGCAGCATGACCGATTGAGCGATGCCGCAGGCGACGACCATGGCGGCTGGCGCTCGTACGAACAGGTAGAGCACCAGGGCCATGAAGGGCCAGACCGAGCTGATCCTGCGGGTCCATTTCGCTCGTCCCGCCTCGGAGCGATCGGTCAGGCCGTACAAGCCCAGTGCGTCGGCGACCATGCGTGAGTTGCCGGCGGCGGCCACGAAGAAGGTCGAGTACAGCACGGCGAACGCCCCCGAGAGGAAGACCCAATACGCAAACGGGCCGAAGAC
>CBFDDG010000253.1:0-7193 GCA_965603505.1 uncultured Phycisphaerae bacterium
AAGTCCGCTATGACTCTGGCTATCGAAACGAACGGATTGACCCGGCGGTTCGGCGATCTCCTGGCCGTCAACGGTCTGGATCTGCGCGTGGAGCGGGGGACCTTCTACGGGTTCCTCGGCCCCAACGGGGCGGGCAAGTCCACCACGATCAAGATGCTCACCGGCCTGCTGGCCCCCACCGGCGGCACCATGCGCATCCTCGATCAGGACCTGTCCGATGCCCATGGAGCGAGGGAGGTCAAGCGGCGCGTCGGCGTCGTGCCGGAACAGCTCGCCCTCTTCGACAACCTGACCGCACGGGAATACCTTACCTTCGTCGGGCGCATGTACCGGCTGCCCGTCGCCACCGTGCGCGACCGCTGTCGGGAACTGCTGGCCATGATGGATTTGGACGAGGAGAAGAAGCTTACCCTCGAATACTCACACGGCATGAAGAAGAAACTCGCGCTGGCGGCGGCCTTGATTGCGAACCCGGACGTCCTGTTTCTCGATGAGCCGTTTGAGGGCGTCGACGCCGTGGCATCCCGGGTGCTGCGCGATACCCTGAAGCGGAGCGTGCAGCGCGGGGCTACCGTCTTTCTAACCTCACACGTTCTGGAGATCGTGGAGAGGCTCTGCACGGCCGTCGGGATCATTGCGAACGGCAAACTCATGTATCAGGACACGATGGAGGCCGTTCGCCAGAGCGGCTCGCTCGAGGACCGCTTCCTCGAAATCGTCGGTCAAGGGCAGATCGAGCGGCAGACGCTGAGCTGGCTGGAGGGCTCGTCATGACCGACTCGGCTCCTGTTCTTGTCTTGTCGAGCGCAGCGGCTCTTCTTCCTGTCATGTCGAGCAGAGCGCAGCGCAGCCGAGTCGTAGGGTGGGTCCTTGACCCACGCGTTCACCCGACCGGAGCGTATCTGACGCGTGGGTTGAGAACCTACCCTACATGGGTGCTCCCAGCCAAAGGCCTCGACTCCGCTCGGGGTGACAAGAGGGGCGCTCGGGGTGACAAGAAGCGGCCGGACGTGCTGGAGGGCTGAAGGCACGTGAGCCAACTGCGCACGATCCTCTGGTTGCGATGGCGCCTGACGCGGAACCAGTGGACCCGCAGCGGGAAGTTGAACGCCCTGGTTACCATGGTGGTGGCCGTCGTTCTGGTTCTCGCGGGCGCTGCGGGGGGCATCGCCGGTCTATTGGTCGGAGCGTTAGCGATGCCCAAGGTTTCGCCCGCCGTGATGCTCCTCGTGTGGGACCTCCTCATCGGTCTGTTCCTGCTGTTCTGGCTGGCGGGAATCGCTGCGGAGATGCAGAGATCGGAGGCCATCGATATCAGCAGGATCCTGCACATGCCGATCTCGCTGAGAGGCATTTTCTTTGTGAATTACCTCGCCTCGTATGTCACGCTGAGCATCATCACGTTTCTGCCGGGACTGATGGGGCTTTCGATAGGACTGGCTTGGGGCGACAGCCGAATAATGAGCGGGCTCTTGCCTCTGGTATTCAGTTTCCTGTTCATGGTCACGGCCTGGACGTATTACCTGCGTGGCTGGTTGGTGATGCTCATGAAGAACCCGCTGCGGTACCGCGCGCTCGTGGGTGGCGCTACTGTGGCGTTCATCCTGCTGACACAGCTTCCGGGCCTCTTCTTAGAGGCCGTCCACGAGGATGACTCGCCTCGCCGGAAGAGAGAGACCACCGCTGAGACGGCCGATGAGCGGGGCATGCCCTCAGCTGTCCTGCTGGTGCATAAGGTGGCGCCCCCCCTGTGGGTTGCGTACGGCGCGATGTCCCTGAGCCAGGGAAATGCTTGGCCGGCGGCCTTGGGTACGGCCGGTGCCTGCGGCTTGGGCGCTCTGGGGCTGGGGTGCGCGTACCGGTCCACACGTCGTTTCTACGAGGGGCGAGCCGCCGGCGCAAAGAGCAAACGAAAAGCTCGGGAAGCCGCCGCGGCCGCCGTGACCGGGCCAACCTTTCTCGAGAGGACTCTGCCTGTCGTTCCGGAGGACGCCGGTGCGTTGGCTCTCGCTTCATTTCGCTCGTTGATGCGCGCAACGGAGGTCAAGATGGCGCTGGCCATCAACCTCATCTGGCTCCTGATCTTCGGCATGAGCTTGCTATCCCGTTCGGATCCCCCTCCTCGGAGCGTGCGAGCGTTTATCGCCACCGGCGCGGCCGTGGCCCCGTTCGTCGGCATGATGCAAATCATGTTCAATCAGTTTGGCTTCGACCGGGCGGGCTTTCGCACGCTGGTCTTGTCGGCGGTGCCCAGATCGCGGATCCTGCTCGGTAAGAACCTTGCCCTGCTGCCCTTCGCCCTGGTGACGGGATCGATCATTCTCCTGGTCGCCGCGATCGCGCTTCAGATCCCGCCGGTCGTCTTTGCCGCCGCGTGTCTGCAATTGCTGACGGCCTTCCTGCTGCTGAGCATGTTGGGGAACCTGGTCTCCTCGCTCGTCCCCCACTGGGTCGCCCCGGGCTCGCTGAAGCGCACGAAAGCCCCTGCAATGAAACGCTTTCTCATGCTGCTGTGCCACGCGCTGGCCCCGGCGGCGCTGGCCCCCGTGTTCCTTCCGGCGCTGGCGGGACAGTTGTTCTCAGCAGCACACTGGCTGCCGGCCGGTCCGACGAACCTGGTCTTCTCCGCGATCGAGCTGTTCATCGTTGTCATCTTCTATCGGCTCAGTCTCCCCACGCTCGGCGATCTCCTGCTGCACCGAGAGAAGCAGATCCTCGACGTCGTCACGCAGGAAGTGGAATAGAACGAATGAAGATGGCCCCGGCCAATCGGGCGCACCGCGCTTATCCTCGCCGGGACAACAGCCGATGTACCCAAGTGAAGTTCCAGGACGGCCTTATTTCTTATGGGACCACGGGTGCAGCGCATGCCAGGACACGAGAATGCACAGGGGACGCTTCTGACGCCGCCGGCGTTGGCGGACGACGCGTGCGATGTCGATGGCGGTCCGTGGATGGGCCACGAGGCCGATGAGCTGGAGGGGCAAGAGGCTCAGAAGAACCGAGGCGCCGGTGCGCGCGATGCTGACGACCTCAACCTTCTACTGACGCCCCGCCCATCGACGAGAGAGGCGGCCCTGCCGTATCTGATTGCGGCCTTGCTGTTCGGATTCGGCGTTTATCAGTCCGTCCTGTATTTTGGGCACAAGCCCATCCCCAACCCCGATGTCACGGCGTTCCTGCGGTTAGGTCATGAGCTTCTTTCCTTGCAGGTCCCCTCCAGCTTCAAACGCGCGCCGGTCCTGGGCCTGCTGCAGGTCGGTCTCAGCCGCCTCGTGGGAGGTTCGCATCCCGAGCTCACCGCAGGCTGGCTGCTGAACGGGATCCTCCATCCGTTCAGCGTCGTGCTGTTGTGGCTGATCGCGAGGCGGATCATCGGTCGCGCGGGCTGCTGGGTGGCGCTGATTGTCGCCATGAACCCGTGGACCATGCAGAACCTTCGAGAGCCCATCGCCGAGACGGCACTGTACTTTTTCATCCTGGCGACGTTCTTGTGCATCCTCACTCAATCTCGCTGGCGTTACGTTCTTGCATCGGCGGCCACAATGGTCCGGTACGATGCAGCGGCCGGTGCAGGGCGTGCTCGTGCTGACCTTGCTGTTCTTAGTGACTGTCTCGAACCAGTGGACGCTGGCCCGCGTGATGGGCAACGGCCGGACGGACCTGGAATTCAAGCTGCTGGTGGATTGGTACCGGGACAACGCCGGACCGAAGGAAAAACTCTTGACCACTTACGCGGGCGTCCTGGGGCTGTATCTCCCCGGCCGTCAGGCGGATCTCATTCACACCGGCGAGATGAGAGCCGATGATCCGAACGAATTCATCGAGAATTGTCGCGCCAGGGGGATCACCTATGTCGCCTGGGATTCAAGATTGGGACTCCAGCCCAAGAATCGATACTACGAGTATTACGGCCTCGACAATCTCAGTTCGCTCGCCGAGCCGGAGGATTCAGGCCCGTATGAGTTCACGACTCAGTTCAAGGTGAGCTCGGAGCGGTACGTCAACCTCTTCCGCTTGCGAGAATCCGGGTCTACGGAGAGCGAGCCGGTGCGGTCGCCAGATGTCGGCGGTGAGGAATGGTCGAAGGTCGATCCTCGTTTTCATGCTGCTCGTGGTATTGCCGCTCCGCGTTGACCGCCCAGATATTCTCCTTCGAGATCCGGCCCTCCATGAGATTTTCAACTGCCGTCATGGCGGTCAGCATGGAATGATCCTGATTGTTGTATCGGTGCATGCCGTTCCTGCCGATCAGGAACAGATTCTCGATCTCGTCCGTAAAGGCCCGCACCGTGGCGAATCTATCGTAGGTTCCAAAGTAGGCCGGATACGTGTACGGCATGTGAATGACCGTGCCGTCGAGGACGTCCTTGCTGTCGATGATGCCGAGTCGCTCCAGTTCCTCGATGGCGAACTTCTTCATCTCATCATCCGGCCTGTTCCACAATTCGTCCCCGACGTTGCAGAAATACTCGAGGCCCATCCACGGCGTGCCTCGATCCCGAACCATGTACGGGCTCCAGTTGTTGAAGATCTGCAATCGCCCGACCTTGACGTCTTTCTCCTGTATGTAAATCCAGTTGTCCGGAATCAGGCCCGTTTCCGTCCGGGCCGCGGTATCCTTCGTCGTCTTCATCTTCTCCAGCAGCAGTCCGACCGTGATGAAGTCGCGGTACATCAATCCTTCGGCAACCGTGCGGACCTCAGAGGGCGCCGCCGTGCCGAGACCTGCAATCAGCTCGCGGACCGGCATGGTCGAGAAGACATGAGCGGCCGGCCTTCGGATGACCTCTCCGGTATCCTGATTGTGAACGAGCACTTCAACGATCCTGTGGCCTTCCGTCCGCAACCCGGTGACTTTCTGTCGCAGATGAATCTCTCCGCCGCCGGCCCGGACGATCGCGGCCACTTCCTCCCAGAGCTGGCCGGGTCCGAATTTCGGATACAGGAACTGCCGGATCAGCGAGGTCTCGGTCCGGCTCTGATCGATGGAGACGTCCCTGGTGACAAGGCTCCGCAACGCATCCAGAACGACCTTCCTGATGGATAAGGCCCGGATTCGCTGCGATCCCCACTCGGGGCTGATCTGGGAGCACGGGACTCCCCAGACCTTTTCCGTATAATCCTTGAAGAAGGTCCCATATAGGATCTTGCCGAAGCGGTCGATCAAGAAATCTTCCAGGGACTGCTGCTCGCGGATGGGATGAAGTTTTGCCGCCGTGTAGCTGAGTCCCATCGCCGCCGTTCGTTTCCATCCGAGGTTGGAGATCGTGCGCAGATTGAGGCTGAGCGGATAGTCGAAAAATCGGCGCTCGAAGAGAATCCGCGACAGGCGCGTCCGGGCCAGCATGACGCCATCGACGACGTCCGGGTCAGGACCGTCGGCTGTACCAGAGGTCGACAAGTCACCTGTAAATTGCTTGCCCCCAGGCGCTGAGCCCTGGAGCGGAAAGATATTGAGCCACCACTGCATGACGCGCTTCGACTTGGAGAAGAACCGGTGGCCTCCGATATCCATGCGATTGCCTTTGTAGTTGACAGTCTTCGAGATGCCGCCGATGTCGTCGCTGATCTCAAAGATGACGGGCTTAACGTCCGTTTTCTGGAGCAGCTCAAACGCGGCCGTCAGGCCGGCCGGCCCGGCCCCGATGATAATGGCTTCTTTCTTTCCCATGGGCTTGCCTCAGAATACAGGAGGATCTGCTTGCCTGCATCCTTTTTCGGCCGGAAGGCGGCTCGCCTTGACAGGGTGACCAGGGAGAACCGGGGGATTGCCACCGGCACCGGCCGGCATTACAATGGCGGCACGATGGAATCAATACTGACGTTCTGCTACAGGAGCCAGCTATGAGCGCATCAAATCCTCCCGTTTCCTCCCGATCGACGTCCCGCCGGGAATTCCTGAAGCTGTCCGGGCAGATGGCGGCTGTCTCGGCCGTCACGGCGGGGATCGTTCCTCGCATGTATGCCGCCGAGAGCAGCACCATCAGGCTGGCGCTGGTCGGTTGCGGGGGCCGGGGCACCGGCGCGGTCGCCGACGCCTTCTCGACGACGGGCGGGCCGGTAAGGCTCCATGCCATGGCGGACCTGTTCGAGGACCGCGTCCAAAACAGTTTGAAGAATCTGAAGGAAGCTCACGCCGACAAAGTCGACGTGCCGCTGGAGCGGCAGTTCGTTGGCTTCGATGCATACAAGAAGGCGATCGACTGCCTTCGCCCGGGCGACGTTGTGCTGCTGACGACGCACGCCGCCTTTCGACCGCTCATGTTCGAGTACGCCGTCAACAAGGGCGTCAACGTCTTTGCCGAGAAATCCTTTGCAGCGGACGGGCCTGCCGTGCATCGCTGGCTCAAGGCCGCCGAGCTATCCGAGCGTAAGAACCTCAAGGTCGGCGTCGGCTTCATGTGGCGTCATTCCAAGGCCCGGGCCGAGACGATCCGGCGCATCCACGACGGGGCCATCGGCGACGTGCACACCCTGCGCATCTACCGCGTGCACGGCCCGGTCCTGTGCCCGCCGCTGCCGAAAGACGCCAACGAGCTGGTCTTCCAGCTTCGCTACCCGAACAGCTTCACGTGGGTCTCGTCCGGGTTCTTCATCGACTGGCACTGCCACAACGTGGACGTGGCCTGCTGGACGAAGGGGGCCTGGCCGGTCACGGCCCAAGCCATGGGCGGCCGGTGCTTCGAGCACGCGGGCAGCCAGTTCGACCACTACACGGTCGAGTACACCTTCGCCGACGGCACGAAGCTGTTCGCCTTCTCGCGGCACATGCACAACTGCTGGGAGACGTATTCCGACTACGCCCACGGCTCGAAGGGCTCGGCCGTGCTCATGGCGACGCTCGGCCAGCCTAAGCCGAAGATCTACAAAGGCCACGACATGACGCCGGCGAATCTCATGTGGCAGTTCGACGGCCCGGACCCGAATCCGTACCAGGTGGAATGGCAGTTGTTGCTGGATGCGATCCGCCAGGACAAGCCGCACAACGAGGCCCGCCGCGCCGGCGAGGCCGACGTCGCCGCGCTCATGGGCCGCGCCGCCACCCACACCGGCCAGCTCATCACCTGGGACCAGGTGATGCAGAGCGACTTCCAATTCGTCAAGGACATCGACCACATGACCTTCGACACCGCCGCCCCCATCCACGCCAACCCCGACGGCCTCTACGACCCACCCCAACCGGGAATCAC
>CBFDDG010000254.1:0-7185 GCA_965603505.1 uncultured Phycisphaerae bacterium
CCGGCCATCGCGGGCGGCACCATTTCATCGTAGCAATCCTCCGGCTTCGGCGGATAGTAGAAGTCCGACTGTTTGACCTGCTCCAGGGTAACTTCCTTGCCGGTGTAGCAGGAGATCTGTCCCATCACCGTGATCAGAGTACTGGGGACCATATAATCGCCGTTGTTGACGGGCTCGCCGGAGCGGATGGCCTTGAACAGGACGTCATGCTCAATCTGATAAGGATCGCATCGGCCGGTCCAGCGCCAATTGGTCTCGCCCCAGATCCGGTAGCCCGTCACACTGGCTTTGCCTTTGCTGCCCAGTATCGTGCTGGACGAATCGTTGTAGCACCCGGTTGTGGTGCGGCAGAAGGCGTAGATCGGGACGCCGTTCTCGAACTCGTAGACAACGGAGTGGTGGTCGAACACGTCACCATAGATCGGCTCGGTCATCGAGGAGCGCCCACCCAGACCGTGGCATTTCACCGGGGTCTGGTCGCGCATGACCCACCGGGAGCGGTCCAGGTTGTGCACCAGCGACTGCGGCACGTCGTCGCCGGAGAGCCAGCGGAAGTGGTATTGCGTGCTGCATTGCCACTGGACTTCGGAGAGCCCCGGCTTGCGGTCGATCACGCCGTACGGGCCGCGGAGGAAATTCTCCTCGATGGCGATCACGTCGCCGATCTGGCCGTCATGAATCCGCTGCACGGTCTCGGCGTAGCCCGTGTGGTAGCGGCTGTGCAGGCCGGAGACGAGGCACAGGCCTTTTTCCTTCGCCAGATCGGCGGCTTTTTGCATGGTCTTCATCCCAGCCGGGTCGATACCGTGCGGCTTCTCCACGAACACATGCTTGCCGGCCTGGATCGCCGAAAGGGCGTGATGCGGGTGGAACTTGGCTGCGTTGGCGATGACCACCACGTCGGAGGCCTCGATCACGTGCTTGTAGCCGTCGAACCCGGCAAAACAGTGATCGTCGTCCACGGCGACCTGTTCTGCCTTTCTGCCCTTGAGTAGTTCACGCACGCCCTTGACGCGGTCCATGAAGATATCACACATCGCCACAAGCCTGGCGCCCTTGTCGGCCGTGAGCGCCTGGTCGGCAGCGCCGCTGTTGCGTCCGCCGCAGCCGATCATGCCGACCCGGATCGAACCGCTTCCGCCGGCATACGCTCCAATGTTCAGAGTTCCCAATGCGGCGGCCGAAGCCACCGTGGTGGAAGCCTTTAGAAAGCTCCGTCGCGTCGTCCCCGCGTTCCTGCCTGATGCGTTTGGCTGTGCCATATTGCCTCCTTTTTCGGTAAGCCCATTGCCAAGATCGGCTTGTTTCACGAGTACCGGGGTGTGCCGGGCACACGCCTCCTTCCGCCTCCGCCCGACCGGGATTCACGCGGGCCGGCGGCGGTCCTCATAATACCTGCCCGCCGCTCCGGATTCAAGTCGCCTCTGGGAATGGGGCGCCGGGGGTTCCGACACGTTAGGGATTTTCCCTATCCCGGGTCATCCTTGCCCAAAGTGTGCCGGCTGGGTGATTTCGAGCCCTTGTCGGCCCGCGGGAATCGCTGTCCGTTCTTGCGAAAGACCGAAAAAAAAGCTTGAAATTGGCGAGAAATGTAGTATGCTGGTAAGTGCTCGGATGCGCGCGTAGTCTAAGTGCAATGGGGTGGTGAGCGAAGGGGGCAGCACGCTCGCCCGTGCAATTTGAGTGATCAGGGGATCGGCCCGATCGGGCTGACGTCACAATTTGAGGAGGAGGTATCACCATGAGTCGGCATGTCATTTTTCGCTCATTTGTCGTAGGAATCGTGCTTTTGGCTTTCCTGGGCGTCGATGGTTTGGCCCAGAAGGGGATACCTCGCCCGAGTTTTCCATCGGGCTTTGCCCCGGGAACCCGGGTCATGCTGCTTGCGAATGAGCCGGCTGTCGCCCCCGGCCTGGAGGCGGGCATGGCCGGCACGGTTGTCTGCTGCGATGCGGAGGACTGCTCCGGGTCGCTCCTCGTGAGCTGGGACCTGTTTACGGGCGGCCAGGACGAGGAGGCTCGCTGTGTGATTCCGGCCGTCGGGCCGTATCCGCCCGGCGCCACGGCATGGGTCGACCCGGCCCAAGTCCCGCTAGGACGGCCTTTTGATGAAGTTGGCATCCTGCAGGAAGATCCCGCGGGTTGTCTCTACCTGGGCACAGATGACGGTCGTCTTTTTCACCTCGTCATCGGTCCGGAATTTCGCGAGCAGTGGTGGATGGTCAGGGGCGGGAACGGCGTTCGGGTTCGTGGATGGCTGAGCACGACTGCCTCCGACCTCAAGGCCGAGGGGGCATGTCCCCAGCGAGATGGAGACGTCTATCATCCCATTATGTCGCTGTACATCTGGGAAGACCCGGAATGTTGCGACAGGTGGGTCTGTGGCTTCGGCTATGGAGACCCCGTCGTTCTGATCGGCGAGGACGACCCCTCAGGCGCCTTGGATCTGCCCCGCGGTACGAGCGGCACGATCATCTGCTGCCGCGGTGACGAAGAGCCGTCGATCCTTGTCAGTTGGAACCTCTGGAAGAATGGTGGTCCCGACGAGGCCTATGTCGAATGCACGGAGCGCCTCGCGGGGCTGTTTCCGCCGGGCTCCACGTGCTGGGTATCTGTGAAGGACGTCGCGGGGGTCCTGGAAAGCGAGTGCGGTATCGTGCAGGAGATGTCGCTGTCTGTCGGCGGTGTGCCTCTGGATCCGGAGGCCGTCGGCTTGTTTGCGGGCCGCGATAAAGTGTACTACCTGCCCGACGTGGACCTGGCACGGCCGCTGCCGCGAGATCGGTTCCGGGCGATAGGGTTGTTCACGCCGTATGGGGACCTGGTGGGTGGCCAGGTCGTTGCCTCTGATGCAGCACTCAACCACGGCATCAATGGGATCATCCTCAGTTCCGTACTTGCGTTGTGCCCTGAGGCCTCCTGCTGCGAGCCGTCGTTCGCCCCGGGAGATCGGGTCGAACTTCTGGTGGATCAGCCGGGTGGCGCCAGCCTGTCCATCGGCGCAACCGGTACGGTTCTGTGCTGTAACGCAGACGACCCCGCCACACCGATTCTCGTCTGTTGGGACAACTGGACCGACGGTCATGACGACGACGAGCAGTGCGATGTGCCTCCGGAGTGGTATCCGGACGACTCCGCCTGGTGGATGGCCTGCACGGAGATCGAGCGGATCGTCCTGCCGGATTTGTTTGACCGGGGCGAGGAGTTCCGCGCGTTCGTGCCTCAGACGCTTGAGGCGGGGAAAGAGGGGCAGGTTCTGAAAGTCACGGGCATGATCGGCAACCGGGGCGGAGCCCAGTCCGGCCCGTTCTTGGTCGAGATCTATCTATCGACGGACAGGAACATCACGCGCGAGGATATCCGGCTCGCCAATGCAGCGATGGATGTTGACCCGGATGGCGAGGCAGCGCTTTCCTGGATGGGGCCTTTCCCGACGGATGTCCCCGCCGGCGTGTACTCCATCGGGTGGCTGATCGACTCTGAGGACGAGGTCGCGGAGGCAGATGAAACGAACAACACGGCGGCCATTGAAACGGTCCAATTGACCGTTCGATAAGCCAAGAGCCTCCACATTGATGGCCGATCCTGGCGGGCACGCTTTTCGCGGCACTCGTCGGGGCCGAGGGAGAATGGTCCCAACGCGCGGGATGAAGGTGTCTCAAGGACGCTTAGAGATCGCGGCACAGGCCGCGTCTCCATGTGCCTGTGCCGTGTTGACGAGCGGAGCCGATAGCGGCTCTTGAGGAACTGTGAAGAGCCGCCCGGCTTGTATTCTCTACTGCCACCGGAACCCGATACCCAAAGTATACACGAACCGGCCGTCATCGAACTTGTCTTTTGCGTCCTCGGAGTCATCGAAGAAGAATTCGTATTCGATCATGCCGAGGATGAAGGTCGTGTCGTTCACGAAGACTCTCACACCCGCTTCGGGACCGGCGACCCACGTATCCGCGACCCCGTCGCCGTAGATGTAGCCGAGGCTCACACCCACAAAGGGCCAGACTCGCCCCACGTCAAAATTGTAGTCCACGGCTACTCGCGAAGCCGCCGACCATTCGTCATCCCCACCTGCCACGTCATTCCGGGCAAGTCCCTGTCGAAATGCGACTTCCAAGCCGTCTGTCAGGAAGTAGCTGAGTGTGCCCTCAAACGAAAAGTCGTTGTCGACAAACTCATTGTCGCTCGCGCCGCCCCCGCTGAGGGTAAACGTCTTGTCGCCCTGCGTGAAGCCCTGGGCAAACGCGGTGGCTGGCAGCAGCAGGCAAAAGATACTGGTCGCGACGATCGCTCTGGTCAACATGGCATTCTCCTTTCTACTACGTTGAACACTTTCCATTCGAAACACTACGCAACCACTCGGCGCGCCCACAACTTGTGACAACGGCCGTTTCAAGCCGATCGTGAGGAAGTGTACCGCCGAAATGCGCACCATGGCAATACCTAAATGACGGGTTCGTGGTGATGGATCAGGAAATGATCCGTGGCTCGTGAGCAAAAGGCGTGCCCGTGCGTCAGCAAAAAGCCCACTCGCAGCGAACATCCCATGTTGGCACACGACACCTGTGAGAATTGCAGTTTATGCAGGTTGTCAATTTGGAAGGCTGGTGAAATTACCTATTGTTATCTCCTTTCCATTCTCTGGCGTGCGGTGGATGGAGACGAAATGCCAATGACAACGATGTATTCGTCAAGAGGCGCTTTTCGCGGCGGGCGAAACGGCCTACAATCTACGGCTAATGCTCCGACAACTAAGCCAAGGAGGCCACGACAGGTTTGGATAATGGCAAAATGTATCGGCATCATATCGGATACTCACGGGCTGCTTAGAGATCCGGTCAAGAGCCGGCTGCGTAACTGTGACATCATCATTCACGCGGGCGATATCGGGAGCCAATCGGTCCTGATGGAACTGAGGCAAATGGCCCCACTCGTCGTTGCCGTGCGGGGGAACGTGGACGCGGGGCAATGGGCGAAGGAGTTGAAGGAGCAGGAATACCTGGAGATTGAGGGCCGGGTGATCTGCGTGCTCCACAACATCCGCACGCTCACCCTCGATCCGCGATCGGCCGGTATCGACGTCGTCATCCACGGCCATTCCCACAAGCCGGCCGTGGAGCACGAGGACGGCATCCTGTACGTCAATCCGGGCAGTGCAGGCCCCAGGAGGTTTCAGCTACCCGTCAGCATGGCCGTGTTTCATATACAGCCCGGTGAGACTCTCCCCGAGCTGATTGAGATTCCAGCGTAGACGAGGCCCGCCCGGGCGCCGCGGATTCTCTGTTCAGTCTCTCCGACGCCAGGTGAGCGAACTTCCTGGCGTAGGGGCACGGGGCATCCGCCAGTCGAGTCAGGGCTGCGGGCAGCGCGTCGTGACCCATTGATGGCGAATATTATGTTTGCGCTGTGCGGCTTCTCTGTTACTATGGCGGGGTCCGTGAGGACCTTGGGTCCTGTGGATGTCGCATCGGACCGTGTGGATGGTTGCTGTTGAATGGAAGGGATTGAAGCCATGAAAAAGTCCGGGATTCTGCTGGTTGGGATGGCGCTGTCGGTGCTGGGGTGTGCAAGTGCCGACAAGAGCGAGCTGAAGCGAGCGGAGATTAACAGAAAGGTCCGGCGGCTGTTGGCGCAGATGACGCTGGAGGAAAAGGTCGGACAGATGACCCAGATCACGCTCGAACAGTTTGCCAAGTCGGGTCAGGATGCGTATCTGATCCTCGACGAGCAGAAGCTGCGCGAGGGGATCGTCAAGCGTAACCTCGGCTCGATTCTCAACTGCGGTGGACAGGCCCGCACCGTGGAGAACTGGCAGGAGATCATCACGAAGATTCAGGACGTCGCCACGAAGGAGACCCGGCTCGGCATCCCGATCATCTACGGCATCGATACCATCCACGGGGCCAATTACGTGTTGGGCGCGACGATCTTCCCGCAGCAGATCGCGATGGCGGCGACGGGCAACGTCGATCTCATGACGAAGGTCGGCGAGATTTCCGCGCTCGAGACGCGGGCGGCGGGCATTCCATGGAACTTCAGTCCCGTGCTCGGTCTCGCGCGCCAGCCGAGGTGGTCTCGCGTCTTTGAGACGTTCGGCGAGGACCCGTACCTCGCCTCGGTGATGGGCGCCGCCTACATCCGGGGCCAGCAGGGCGACGACATCTCCAATGCCGTCAAGGTCGCCACGTGCATGAAGCATTACCTCGGGTACAGCTTCCCGTTCTCCGGGAACGACCGCACGCCGGCGTACATCCCGGAGCGGCAGTTGCGGCAGCTTTTCCTCGAGCCATTCGCAGCGGCCGTCGAAGCCGGCACCCCGACCTGCATGGTCAACTCCTCCGAGATCAACGGCATCCCCGTCCACGCGAGCAAGTTCTATCTGACGGACCTGCTCCGGGGCGAGCTGGGCTTCGACGGTTTCGTCGTCAGCGACTGGGCCGACATCGAGAATCTGTACACGCGCGAGATGGTTGCGAAGGACCGGCGCGAGGCGGTCAAGATGGCAGTGATGGCCGGTATCGACATGAGCATGGTGCCGTACGACTACAGCTTCTATGATACGCTGCTGCAACTGGTGGAGGACGGCGAGGTGCCGATGCAGCGGATCGATGAGGCCGTAAGCGATATCCTCCGCGTCAAGTTCCGGCTCGGCCTGTTCGAGAATGCCTATCCGAGGAAGAACCTGGCCTACAGCGTCGGCTCGCAGACGTCCAAGCAGATCAACCTCCAGGCGGCGAGGGAGGCCATGACGCTGCTCAAGAATGACGGGGGGCTGCTGCCGCTCGCCAAGGGGCAGAAGGTGCTGGTGACCGGCCCCTGCGCCAACAAGCTGTCGGTCCTCAACGGCGGCTGGACCATCACGTGGCAGGGCGACAACGAAAAACTGTATCCGCCAGACAATCACACAATTCTTGAGGCGATCCAGGAGAAACTGGGGAAAGAGAACGTCACGTATGTCGATGCCGTGAGCTTCGATGAGGAGATTGCACTGCCCCAGGCGATTGCCGTAGCGGCGAACGTGGACGCGATCATCGCCTGCATCGGCGAGCCGCCGTATTGCGAGACGCCCGGCAATATCAAGGACCTGACGATGACCGCGCCACAATTGAAGCTGGTCAAGGACCTGGCCCGGACGGGCAAGCCCGTCGTGCTCGTGCTGGCGGAGGGCCGGCCCCGCGTGATCCGCAC
>CBFDDG010000255.1:0-7182 GCA_965603505.1 uncultured Phycisphaerae bacterium
GCACGGGTCTTCGCCTCGGTTCGCTTGGCCACGCTTGGGGCCAAGACCGCGGACAGTCTCCAGCGGTACGGGATTCGGGCGGACTTCGTCCCGACGGTTTTCACCGGCCGCGATCTCGGGCTGCAGCTCATGGCGTGCGCGAATCTCCACGACAAGAAAGTCCTGCTCTTGCGCTCCGAACTCGCCTCGAACGAATTGGTGGAGGTGCTCGAGCAGGGCGGGGCGCGGGTGCGTGACGTCTCGATCTATACCGCCATTGAGCAGAAGGGTGACGGTGCGGGCCTTGAGGAGCAGATTCGGCAGGGTCGCATCCACTGGCTGACGTTCGCGAGCCCCTCATCGGTGCGAGGGTTTTTCGACCAGGTCCGGCCGGAAGTCGTCAACGCCGGCGGCGCGAAGGTCGCCTCCATCGGCCCCGTCACCTCCAGGGAGCTGGTCCGGCTGGGCGTGCGGATCGACCTCGAAGCGACCGAACACACCGTGGACGGCATGCTCGACGCCATCGAGGCCACGGAACGAAAGTGACGGAAACCAGCAAAGCCACATGAGGCTTCTCGTGCATCGTTACGGAAGACGCGTCCTCGTTATCGTTGTACTGCTGTCTGTGGTTGTGCCGGTTCTGTATGCCCAGGATTGGCGCGACATCCGCACGGGCTGGGAGATCCCGAGCGAAACTTACGCGGACCAGCCGTATGTGGCCCGCACCGACGATGGGGCGTGGCTGTGCATTCTCACGACCGGCGCAGGACGCGAAGGTTCACAGGGCCAGCACGTGGTGAGTCTGCGGAGCGTCGATCGGGGCCGGACGTGGTCGAAGCCCGTCGATGTCGAACCGGCCGACGGGCCCGAAGCATCGTACGCCGTCCTGCTCAAGACCCCCAGCGGCCGGATCTACGCCTTCTACAACCACAACACCGATAATCTGCGGCAGGTCAAGGCGGATGATCCGCCGTACCGGGACGGCTGGTGCGCCCGCGTCGATACGCAGGGCTACTACGTGTTCAAGTACACCGACGATCACGGCCGGACCTGGTCGCAGAAGCGATATCTGATTCCCGTTCGCGAATTCGAGATCGACCGCGAGAATCCCTACGGCGGCAAGGTCCGGTTCTTCTGGAACGTCGGCAAGCCCTTCGCATATGAAGGCGCCGCCTACGTCCCGCTGCACAAGGTCGGGGGCTTCGGTCGCAACTTCATCACGCGCTCCGAAGGCGTTCTGCTCAGGAGCCCAAACATTCTCACGGAAGCCGATCCGGAAAAGGTCGCTTGGGAGACGCTGCCGGATGGCGACATTGGCCTGCGATCGCCGCCGGGCGGCGGGCCTATTGCGGAAGAGCAGAGCTTCTGCGTTCTCAGCGACGGCTCGTTTGCCTGCGTCTATCGCACGACCGACGGCCACCCGGCGTGCAGTTACAGCCGCGACGGCGGACACACCTGGAGCACGCCGCAGTATATGCGATACGCCGACGGCCGGCTCATCAAGCACCCACGCGCGGCCAACTTCATCTGGAAATGCCGCAACGGCAAATATCTCTACTGGTTCGACAATCACGGCGGCAGGTCCTACGATGACCGCAATCCCGCCTGGTTCTGCGGCGGCATCGAAGCCGATTCGCCGCACGGCAAAGTCTTCCAGTGGTCCCAGCCGGAGATCGTCCTGTACGACGATGACACGTACGTCCGCATGAGCTACCCCGATCTGATCGAAGAGGACGGCACGTACTTCCTCACGGAGACGCAGAAGGATGTCGCCCGAGTTCATCCGGTCGATGTGGGCTTACTCGAAGGGCTTTGGGGCCAGTTCAACAATCATACGGTCGCGACGGAAGGGCTGGTCCTCGATCTGCCGCGTGGCGTCGGCTCGATGCCGGACAGCGTCCCCGCCCCATCCTTGCCCGCCTTTATCACGATGGGCGCGGGCCAGGCCGACCACCGTACGAAGGACTTGCGCAGCGGCTTTAGCGTCGATCTGCGGGTGACATTCGACGCGCTTTTGCCGGGCCAGGTGTTGCTCGACAGCCGGACCGGGAACGGCCGGGGCGTGTCCCTGCAAACAACGTCACGCGGCACGGTGGGGATCGTTCTGAATGATGGCCGCAGCGAGAGCCGGTGGGACTGCGATCCGGGTTGCCTGAAGGCAGGGCGGGCGCATCACATCGTCGTCAACGTCGATGGCGGCCCGAAGATCATCACGTTTGTCGTGGACGGAAAGCTCTGTGACGGCGGTGAGAGCCGCCAATTCGGCTGGGGGCGCTTCAGCCCCAACCTGCGCGACGTAGACGGCGGCAAGACGCTCCGCATCGCCCCGAGCCTGGCCGGGCGGATTCACCATCTCCGCATCTACAACCGGTCTCTGCGAACCTCGGAAGCCGTCGGCAACTATCAGGCAATCCGAGGCCGGATCAACGAGTGATTTCCCCGCGTGGCGGCAGCGAGCGTGCAGCTTGTCGATCGTGTGCGACTAACTTTTGTGGCCCGGGTGGGCGAGTGCGGGATTTCGCGTAGTAGGGCGAGCGTCCCCGCTCGCCTGAAGAGGTCGTGCGGGGACGCACGACCTACGAGGGGCCACAAAACGCAGTCGCACACTGTCGATGGCGTCATCGTGTTCGGCCTTGACGTCCCGAGCATGAAGGGAGTATATGGGGTCCGCCGGCAGTGAAGAATTGATGGAGTGTATCGTATGGGATTTCCGGAGCTTCGAATGCGACGGCTTCGCGCGAGCGCCACGATGCGGCGGATGGTGCGCGAGACGTCGCTGAGCGTTGATGATTTCATTTACCCACTCTTTGTCCGGGCGGGGGAAGGGCTGAAGAAGCCGATTGGCTCGATGCGGGATTGTTTTCATTTCTCGCCGGACTTGATTGCGGATGAGGCGGCTGAGGTCGCCGATCTCGGTATTCCCGCCGTGCTGCTGTTCGGCCTGCCCGCGCAGAAGGACGAGAGGGGTTCCGAGGCCTGGTCGGAGAGCGGCCCCGTCCAGCAGGCGATACGCGAGATCAAGAAGCGCGTTCCCGACCTGCTCATTGTTACCGATGTGTGCCTGTGTGAATACACCAGTACGGGCCACTGTGGCGTCATCAAAGTCTCTTGTGGCGAGGGCATCTTGCCCTTGCATGTTAGTCCTGGACGCGACGAGGCCAAGATGGCCTCGGGACGCAAGGGCGGGACGCCCTCGCCACAGGTTGATAACGACGCCACGCTCGAGTTGCTGGCGAAGATGGCGCTGTCGCACGTGCAGGCGGGCGCGGATATCGTCGCGCCGTCGGATATGATGGACGGTCGCGTTCGTGCGATCCGGCAGGCCCTGGAGTGCAACGGTTTCCACGATGTTGCAATCCTCTCGTACACGGCCAAGTTCGCCTCGGCGTTCTACGGGCCCTTCCGCGACGCGGCCGAGTCCGCCCCGGCCTTCGGCGACCGCAAGGGCTACCAGATGGACCCGGCCAACGCCCGCGAGGCGATCCGCGAGATCGAGCTGGATATCGAAGAGGGCGCGGATATCGTAATGGTCAAGCCGGCCCTGAGTTTTCTCGACATCATCCGCCGGGCCCGCGAGCGGTTTGATTGCCCCGTGGCCGCCTACAACGTCAGCGGCGAGTACATGATGTTGCACGCCGCCGCCGATGCCGGCCTGCTCGACCGAGACGCCGTCATGATGGAGGTCCTCACGTCCATCAAGCGCGCCGGCGCCGACATCATCCTCACCTACCACGCCAAAGCCGCCGCCGCGATGCTTGGCCGGATGAAGGGCCCATAGTGTTCTCCTGGAGGTTGTTCAGCCATGAAAGAGGACCCTTCCCCCAAAGGCGCCGTTGCCCGTGAAGGTGGTGTTCAGTTCGGCGTATGGGCTCCGCACGCTTCGGAAGTGTTTGTGGTCGGCACGTTCAACGACTGGGACAAGACCGCTCATCCCTTGGCGAAGCAGCCCAACGGATGGTGGTCTGGCGATGTCGCCGGGGCCAAGATCGGAGACGAGTACCGCTTTCGAATCGTTTCACCGGCGGGGGAAGCGCTCAAGATCGATCCCTACGCGCGCAACGTAACGAGTTCCGTGGGCAACGGAATTATCACGGATGTCCCGCCGAAAGGGGCTCCGCAATTCACGCCGCCGACGCTGAACGAAATAGTCATCTACGAATTGCACATCGGCACCTTCGGAAAGCAAAAGCAAATCGGCCCCGGCAATCTCGATGGGGCCATCGAGCGCCTGCACTATCTCAAAGATCTGGGTGTCAACGCCATCGAAGTCATGCCGTTGAGCGAATTTCCGGGCGGCTACTCCTGGGGCTACAACCCATCGCAAATCTTCGCGGTCGAGAGTGATTACGGCACGCCCGCCTCCTTTCGCGATTTCGTCGCCAGGGCCCACGAACTGGGCATAGCCGTGATTGTCGACGTGGTCTACAACCATCTCGGCCCGACCGACCTGAATCTGTGGCGTTTCGACGGGTGGAGCGAGAAAGACAAGGGCGGCATCTACTTCTACAACGACGAGCGAGCGGCGACGCCCTGGGGCCAGACGCGTCCCGATTACGGCCGGGGAGAGGTCCGCCAGTATATCTGTGACAACGCGCTGATGTGGATTCAGGACTACGGCGTCGACGGGCTGCGCTTCGATGCGACGAGCTATATCCGCAACGTTCATGGCCGCCGGGGCCCCGAGGGCGACCTTCCGGACGGGTGGTCACTGATGCAGTGGATCAATGAGGAGGTTCACAAGGCTCGGCCGGTCGCGGTGACCGTCGCTGAGGATATGCAGGACGATTCCGCCCTCGTCGCAGACCCCGGCAACGGCGGGGCCGGATTCAACGTCCAGTGGGATGGGCGGTTCGTACACGAGGTCCGGCGGGCGCTCCTGGCTGTCGACGATGCCGCCCGGAATCTCCACGCCGTGCGCGATGTGCTCGCCCATCGGTTCGGGCAGGACGCGTTCGCACGCGTGATCTACACGGAATCGCACGACGAGGTGGCCAACGGCAAGTCGCGCATTCCGGAGACGCTGGCTCCCGACGATGCGGCAAACTGGGTGGCCAAGAAGCGATCCACCTTGGGGGCGGCCCTGGTGTTCACTGCGCCGGGTGTCCCGATGATCTTCCAGGGCCAGGAGCTTCTTGAAGATGACTGGTTTCGTGACGACGATCCCATCGACTGGTCGAAGAAAGATCGTTTCGCCGGCATCCTGCGCCTGTACAGAGACCTGATTCGCTTGCGTCTGAACCGCGACAGCAACACCAGGGGACTTTGCGGCCAGAACATCGATGTCTACCACGTCAATCAGGACCAGAAAGTCCTCGCTTATCACCGGTGGGACAAGTCAGGGCCGGGCGACAGCGTAGTCGTCGCAGCCAATTTCTCCGCCGAGCCTCGGAGAGACTATCGGATCGGCTTGCCCGCCGAGGGCGAGTGGTCGGTCCGCTTCGATAACGACCGCAAGACATACGACGCCGAGTTCAGTGACGTGGGGGAAGACCCCGTGACCGCGGAGAAGCAGGAATACGACGGCCGGCCGGCGTCAGGGATCATCGAACTTGCCCCTTACAGCGTCATCCTCCTTTCCCAATGACATCGTTTCGACATCATCGTTACCTACAGCGTCAAGAAAGCGACACAACTCCTGCGAAAACCGTGATCGCCCCGTGAATGCCTGAAGGTCCCCAAGATATGGCGACAGCCCGTAGGGTGGGCTCCGCCCACCATTCCCGATGCGCGGGCCGGATGCGCCGAGGAGAGGATGGTGTGCATGGCACACCCTACGGTTTTTCTGTCGGTTCTTGTCGAGTGCTTGGGTGCCATGCTTACGCTTGCGTAAGCATGTTCATGGCACGGAGTCGAGCATGTCCACGCGAGCGTGGACATGGCACCCGGTTCTAATGTGCCCCTCTGTGGAAAGGGGTGGGGCTTTGTTCTTGCTTTTCGCAGCGAAGCGGGCCATCATGGCCATGTGTGAAACGCGCGTTCGCCGCGCGTGATGAATCGTGATATTTGAAGGAAATGAGGTTTCCATCGTAGGAGTGACCAGCCATGATAAGACAGAAACGTCCCTGTGTAGCGAGTCGGCCGAGTGTTTTGCGGGTTATGTGCGTTCTCCTGATCGGTGCGTTTTGCGCTGCGGGCTGCGCGGCGGAGCAGGCGGGCCCGAGCGAAAGCCGGTGGATCCGTCTGTTCAACGGCCGGGACCTCGCCGGCTGGACGCCTAAGATTGCGAAACATGAATTGGGCGAGAACTTCAAGGACACGTTCCGCGTCGAGGACGGCCTGCTGACCGTTGCCTACGATCAGTACGACAAATTCGACGGCGAATTCGGACACCTGTTCTACAAGGACTCGTTCTCGCATTACCGTCTGCGCGTGGAGTACCGGTTTACGGGCGAGCAGACGCCGGGCGGCCCCGGCTGGGCCTTTCGCAACAGCGGCATGATGGTGCACTGCCAGCCGCCCGCCACCATGACGAAGGACCAGAGCTTCCCCGTCTGCATCGAGGTCCAGCTCCTCGGCGGCGACGGCACGAACGAACGCTCGACCGGCAACCTGTGCACGCCCGGCACGCACGTCGTCATGAACGACACGCTTGTCACGCAGCACTGCATCAACTCCAGCTCCAAGACCTATCATGGCGATCAGTGGGTGACGGCGGAGGTCGAGGTCCACGGCAACCGCCTCATCCGGCACATCATCAATGGCGAGATCGTCCTCGAATACGCCGAGCCCCAGCTCGATGAAGGCGACGCCGACGCCCAGCGGCTGCTCAAGGCCGGCACCGACAGGATGGTGAGCGAAGGCTACATCTCGCTCCAGGCCGAGAGCCACCCTCTCCAGTTCCGCAAAGTCGAACTCCTCCCGCTGGAGGAATGACCTCGGGGCGTGCGTCACGGTTGTTGACAGATTGTGGAAAAGCCGCTGGCATTGTCATTTCGACCAAGGCCGAAGGCCGCGCGGAGAAATCTGCCTGCGAATGAGAGGCACCCTCCATACGCTGCCAGATATCTCGACTGCGCTTCGCTCCGCTCGATATAACGGGCACGCCATCGATCTGCGCTTCCTACAGACACGACGTGCGCCCATGACCTTCCAATCGCCGCCGGGACGTGTGAGGAGAAGGTAGGCCGATGGTCGGCGTGGCCCACCCTACGCGAACTTGCCGGACGGACGCCAATGAACGTGGATTCCGCACGCCGCACGCCG
>CBFDDG010000256.1:0-7162 GCA_965603505.1 uncultured Phycisphaerae bacterium
AGTCAATCTCCCCCCACTTCGTCAATCCCGCACAGTCCTTCCAAAGCGGCGATGACGATCAGAATGGTTTCCTCGTCGGGCGTGACGGCCGGGTGACAACGTGTGCAGAACCCCCGTGCGGCCGGACCGCGAGCTTGGGACATATACGGAGGGAGCCGCCTTTCGACCCGCAGGCAAGGCCTCTAAAACTGCTTCAGGAAGCGCAGGTCGTTTTCGGTGAACCAGCGGATGTCGGGGATTTCGTATTTGCGCATGGCAAGGCGCTCGATGCCGAAGCCGAAGGCCCAGCCGGTGTACTTCTCGCTGTCGATGCCGACGGCGTCGAAGACGTTGGGGTCTACCATGCCGCAGCCGCCCATCTCGACCCAGTTCTCCTTGCCCGCCTTGTCGGTCAGGAGCAGGTCCACCTCGGCGCTGGGCTCGGTGAAGGGAAAGAAGCTCGGGCGGAACCGCCAGTGCGTCTCAGGGCCGAAGAAGACGTGGATGAACTGCTCGATGGTGGTCTTCATGTCCACCATGGTGACGCCTTCGTCCACCACGAGCGCTTCGAGCTGATGGAACATGTACATATGGGTCGCATCGACGGTGTCGGGGCGGTAGACCCGGCCCGGCGCGACGACGCGAATCGGCGGCTTGGTCGTCTCCATCACCCGAATCTGGATAGTCGAAGTCTGGCTGCGCAGCAGGATGTTGTCTTCGATGTAGAAGTTGTCCAGCGGGTCCCTGGCCGGATGCTCCTGCGGGATATTGAGCGCGACGAAGTTGTGGTATTCGTCCTCGACCTCGGGGCCGTAGGCGACGCCGAAACCCATCCGCCCGAAGATGTCGAGCAGTTCGTTGATCGTCTGCGTGATGACGTGCGGCTTGCCGATCTCGACCGGGATGCCGGGCAGCGTCACATCGACGAACTCCCGCTGCTGCTTGCGGACCTCTTCGAGAACCTCCTTCCGCTCCTCGAACGCGGTCGTGACTTCGTTCTTGATCCGGTTGGCAAGCTGTCCGGCCTTGGGCTTATCCTCGCGCGGAAGCCAGCCGATCTCACTGAGCAGTTGCGTGACCAGCCCCTTGCGGCCGAGATACTTGATCCGGAAGTCCTCGAGGGCCTTCGGGTCCTGGACCTGCTGCAGCTCGCCAAGGGCCTCTTTGCCGATTTGTTCGAACCGTTCCAGCATGCTTTTGGATTCAGGCGAGTGCCGCTTTGACTTGTTCGGCGATGGCATCGAAACCCGGCGGGTCCGCGATCGCGATCTCGCTGAGCATTTTGCGATTCAGGCCGATGTTGGCCTTCTTGCAGCCGTTGATGAATTCGCTGTACCGCAACCCTCGTGCGCGACAGGCGGCGTTGAGACGGGTGATCCACAAACCTCGGAAATCCCGTTTCTTTCGCTTGCGGTCGATGCGAGCGTTGACCTCGGCCCGTCTTCCCGCTTCCTTGGCCAGGCGATAGAGATGGCCCGGGCCGGCGCGGTAGCCTTTCACCGCCTTCAGAACACGTTTCCTGGCCCTTCGTACTGCAGCCCCTTTTCTGACTCTCGGCATATCAGCTTTCCTTTACACGATTTGCAGGCGAGCTTGCTGCGGCAGCTGATGGACGCCGGGAAGCAAGCAATCATACCTCATTTCCACACGGACAGGGATTGCCCCCTCAACTACGAAGCTCGGCAACCAACTTTCTGGTCAGCGTGCTGCTGCCCACGACGGCCGGACGTCTAACCCGGCGGCGGCTTTTCGCACTCTTACCACTCATCAAATGGCTGGCCCCGGCGCGGCGATGCTTGATTTTGCCGCGGGCGGTTACCTTCACCCTCTTGGCCAGCCCCTTGTGTGTCTTCTGCTTTGGCATATCATTACCTCACGGTACACTCTCTCTGGTTCATACAGGCAAAACCTGCAATATACCTTCTACGGCGGGTGAGGTCAATTCACATCGAAAAAATTCGCACCGAGCCGCCGACCCTGGGCTCCTGAAAGACAAAAAGCCCCCCGCTTTCCCCCGGCGCCCGCAGAGAATCACACATCGCCCGAGCTTGGCGACGGTGTTACTTCGGGATCATTACCATGGTCATTCGACGCCCGGACATCATGGCAGGTCGCTCGACCTTGGCCAGGTCTTCCAACTGCTCCGTGATGCGGTCGAGCACTTGATAGCCTCGGTCCTTATGAAGCATCTGGCGGCCCCTGAAGAAGACGCTGAATTGAACCCTGTGGCCCTTTTCCAGGAACTCCCGGGCGTGCTTGAGCTTGACCTCTAAATCATGCGTATCGGTTTCGGGTCTAAGTCGGATCTCCTTAAGCATGACGGTATGATGCTGGCTCTTCTTGTGCGCCTCGCGGCCCCGCCGCTTCTGCTGGTACTGCCACTTGCCGTAGTCCATGATGCGACAGACCGGCGGCTCGCTGTTCGGCGCCACCTCGACAAGGTCCAGACCGACCTCCCGGGCTTTGTTGAGAGCCTCGTCTCTCTTGATCACACCGACTTGATTGTTGGACTCATCGACCAGCCGAACTTCGTCGGCCCTGATCCCCCCATTGACACGTAGACCTCGTTTCACTGTTGTGCACCACCTTGCCTTTCTTCAATTAACCATCAACTCTTGCTCAGAACGACCGATGCTTTGTCTGATGGCAGCTTACGCCCGATGTGCGACATTCGTGGCTCCCACGCAAACGGGAATCCGCTGTGCACCACACCGATCAATCTGACACGACTTTTGCCTGCCAGTGTATCATACTTGCGGCACCTGGCGGCACACTAAAACGCCGCATCTACTGCTTTATCGGCGATTTTTTGCTTTGCGATTGCCAGAAACTGCTCTACCGAGGCCGTTCTGCTTTCCTGACTGCCCCGGATTCTCACATTGACGGTGTTGGATTCCACCTCTTTGGGGCCGACCACCAGCATGTACGGGATTCTCTCGCCATGGGCTTTGGCGATCTTGGCCCCAATCTTCTCGCCGGACAGATCGATCCCACATCGCAGGTCCTCGGCGATGAGCCTCGCCTGGACGGCCGTCGCATAGTCGTTACTCTTCTCGCTGATGGGCAGCACCCGCACCGGCTCGGGCGCGAGCCATGACGGCAGCGCCCCCGCGTACTGCTCGATCAGAATGCCCATGAAACGCTCGAAAGAGCCGAGGACCGCCCGATGGATCATCACGGGGGTCTTTTCGGTGTTATCCTCATCGACATAGGTCAGTTCGAACCGCTGCGGCATGGAGAAATCGAGCTGAATCGTACCGAGCTGCCAGGAACGCTTCAGGCAGTCCTTCACGTGGAAATCGATCTTGGGGCCGTAGAAGGCCCCGTCGCCCTCGTTGACCTTGTAGGGAATTTCCTTATGCTCCAGCGCCGCCTTGAGGGCATTGGTGGCCGTCTCCCATATTTCGTCCGATCCGATGTGCTTCTGAGGCTTGGTGGACAGCTCGACGGCGAAATCCTCGAATCCGAACGCCCTGTAGGTCTCAAAGATGAGTTCGATCACGCCGACAATCTCGGACTCAATCTGCCGCGGCGTGCAGTAGATATGGGCATCGTCCTGGGTGAATTGGCGGACCCGGAACAGCCCGTGCATCACCCCGCTGGCCTCATGACGATGGACCATGCCGAATTCCGCCATCCGCATGGGTAATTCACGGTACGAGTGCCTGGTCGTCTTATAGAGCAGGCAGCCGCCGGGGCAGTTCATCGGCTTGATCGCATAGCCGACCCCGTCGATTTCGCTGAAGTACATGTTCTCCCGGTAGTTCTCCCAATGCCCGCTCCGGTGCCAGAGATCCTCGTTCAGAATGATCGGCGTGCGAACCTCCTTATATCCGTATTTGCGGTTCAACTGCCGCAGGAAGCCAACCATCTCATTCCAGATGACCATCCCCTTGGGATGCATGAAGGCGAACCCGGGGCCCATGTTGCTGAAGCTGAACAGGTCGAGCTGCCGGCCGAGCACGCGATGATCGCGTTTCTTGGCCTCCTCCAGCCGGTGCAGGTGCTCGTCCAACTCCTTTTGGGTCGGCCAAGTGGTGCCGTAGACCCGCTGGAGCATCTTCTGAGTCGGATCGCCGTGCCAGTACGCCCCGGCGACGGACATGACCTTGAACGCACCAACCCTGCCCGTGCTGGGCACGTGGGGCCCGCGGCACAGGTCCTCGAAACCGTCATCGCCATGCGAGTAGAAACTGATGACCTCGCTGTCGACGCGCTGGATGTTATCCGTCTTGTACTTGTCGTCCTTGAGCTTCTCCAGCGCCTCCTGCCTCGGCATCTCCTTGCGGATAATCGGCTTGTCGGTCTCGACAATCTCCCGCATTCTGGCTTCGATGCGAGGGAAATCATCCGGGCGAATCGGCTCATCCAGGTCGATGTCATAGTAGAAGCCGTCTTCCACGACCGGCCCGTAGACCAGCTTCGCGTCGGGCCACAGGCTGCGAATCGCCTCCGCCATGACGTGCGCGCAGCTATGCCGCATGACATCGAGCCCCTCTTCGTCCTTCGGCGTGATGATCCGGACGCGCGGACTATCGCTGATTGGCGCGGTCAGATCGGCCAGCCGGTCGTCTATCCTGGCGGCCACGGCGGCCCGGGCCAGCCCCGGACCGATCTGTTCCGCCACCTGTCTTGCGGTCGTACCTTCAGCAACCTCCAGCGTACTGCCGTCGGGAAGTGTGATTCTTGCCATATTTCCTTCCAAAATCGCACGTCTCTCTTGTGTTTTTCCGAATATACCGGACCCGCCCCGCTTGTCAAGGATCGTCCGAATCCGCGTCCGCTGCAATCAGCCCTGAGCCCCGGATGCAGCGACGGGGCGCGCGGGGCTATGTGCCCCGTTGAGATCTGCTTTAACCATCTTCCTGCAAGACACTTACGACAACAATGCTGTCCCGGCCACTTGACAAAATCGCTCGCAGATGTTTAGCTATTGTTATAGGACGGATATGCTGGTATAATAGCCATGCCGGTGTGTGTGCGGAATCCGTATGAAGGAAAGCCCGATGAATGCCAGTTTGATGCTCCTCAAGAAGAACGGGGCTTACAAAGCTTTCCCTCTGCCCAACGACGTAACGGTCATCGGCCGAAGACACGATTGCGATTTACGGGTCCCCCTGCCCACGGTCTCCCGCAGACACTGTCAACTCAGTCTGAACGACGGCGAGGTGGAACTTCGCGACCTCGACTCCACCGGGGGCACGTTCGTGAACGAGAAACGCGTGGATGGGGAAATGTCGGTGAAGGCGGGCGACTACATCCGCATCGGTCCTCTGACGTTCGTCTGCCAGGTCAACGGCAAGCCCGAGAAGATCACACCGCCCAAGAAGACCGCCCCGCCGGCAGCCAAAGCACAACCCAAGCCGCTGCAAGCGGTGGCCAATGCGGCAGACGACCTGGATGATGATCTCGGCGATCTGGGGGATTCCGACAGCTTCATCAATCTTGACGACCTGGACGACGATCTGGAGGACCTCAAGGACATCTGATCCGGCGGTGAGACCGGCAAACCAGGCAAAGAATCCGGGCAAAAGACCAATAAATTTCGGAATCAGGCGGCACGTGCGAATAAACGCACTTGCCTATTCCTGTATAATCAGGTAGAATTTTCGACGCTGTGATTGTATCCCGTTTTGAGAGGCAACAGAGGTCCCGTGCCGATGCTGGATTGCATTGCCGCTTCAAGATGTTTACTCGCCCGTGCTGTTGCTCCGGAAACTCCTTTCGTACTCTCGCTGGCCGATCTGCCATTCAATCCCATTCGACTGATCCTTCTCATCGGCTGGGTATACCTGTGCGTCTATCTCGTGCAGCGCGTACATTTCAGCCCGCTCGTGCCGAAGAACTGCAAGACGGCGGCGAACGTCGTCACGTTGCTGACGGGGCCGTTCTTGCTCCTGACGCTCTTTCTCGTGGATACGGCCCGGAAGACCCAGCAGACAAGAGAAAGCTTCTGCGAGGTCCTCATGCGGCAGGCGAAAAAAGCCTTGATGGCCATCCGTTCGCGACGCTCGGAACCGGAGGAGGACGATTCGGCCCTCCGCCTGCTCGATTCATCCGGGCGCAGCATCGATGAGATCTACGGCCACAGCGACACCAAACGAGCGGATGCCCGAGTCCTCAACCTGACCGAAACGACGATTGCCGACGCCCTCGACCGCCGGGCCAGCGATCTGCTCATCGATCCGAAGAACGAATCCGCGTATACGGTCCGGCTGCGCATCGACGGAGTCCTTCGAGTCGTCGAAGAACTCGATGCCGATACCTGTCGCGCGGTGATCAACAGCGTCAAGGCGGTTGCCGGGATGGATATCTCCGAGCGGAGAAGACCCCAGGACGGCGGCTTCATGGCCAAGAGAGGAGCGTCCACGGCCTCCTTCCGGGTGGCCAGTGCCGGCGTCCTCTACGGCGAGAAGCTGTCGATCCGCGTGTTGAACAAAGATGCCGGATCGTTCACGCTCGCCGATGTGGGGTTCTCCGAGAAGCAGTACGCCCGCATCCAGGACGCCATCCAAAAACCCGCCGGCATGATTCTTCTCTGCGGCCCCACCGGAAGCGGCAAAACCACGTCGCTGTACGCCACGCTCAACGAAATCGACCGCTTCACTCGCAACGTCATCACCGTCGAGGACCCCATCGAAGCGGTGCTGCCCGAGGCCAGTCAGATCGAGATCAATCCAAAGGCCGATATCACGTTTGCCAAGACGCTGCGCAGCGTGCTCAGGCAGGACCCGGACGTGATCTGCGTGGGCGAAATTCGCGACGAGGAAACGGCCGAGATCGCCCTGCGCGCCGCCCAGACCGGCCATCTCGTGCTCGCCACCATTCACTGCGACAGTAACGCCACGGCGCTGATCCGGCTTCTGGATCTGGGCGTCTCGCCGCTGCTTCTCTCGGCGGGTCTGAATTTGATCGTGTCCCAGAGACTTGTGCGGTGCCTCTGCGAGCACTGCAAGAAACCCGCACACTTGAGCGACAGTCAGATCGATGGGCTCAAGAAGAAGGGCATAGACCATTCGCACGTGTTCGAGGCGATCGGCTGCAAGCGATGCGAACAGACGGGGTATTTCGGAAGGATTGCGATCGGCGAGCTGATGGTCGTGGACGATGCCCTGAAAGCGGAAATCGCCAAGAGTGAAACGCTGATCGCCAGATTGAGAACGGAAGGCTCCCGGAAGGGTAT
>CBFDDG010000257.1:0-7097 GCA_965603505.1 uncultured Phycisphaerae bacterium
AAGTACACCGAAAACCTTACCAGCAAGACCGGCGAGCAGCTCTCGCTGGACATGGTGCTCATCCCGGGCGGCACGTTCACGATGGGCAGTCCGGCCGGTGAGGCCGATCGCGTGGAGCACGAGGGCCCGCAACGCAAGGTGCAGATCGACGCATTCTATCTGTGTACCACGGAGGCCACCCTTGAGCTGTTCCTGGCCTACTATCAGGAGACGGGAACGGCCAAGAAAGATTTCTTCGAAGTCGCCGAGGCCCAGAAGAATGAGGAGGTCAAGGAAGACGTTGACACCATCACGGGCCCGACCCCGGTTTACGGTGATATGACGATGGGCTACAGCAAGAAGCACCCGGCCATCGGGATGACCTGGCACAACGCCATGACGTTCTGCCGCTGGCTCTCGCAGAAGACCGGCAAGAAGTACCGCCTGCCGACCGAGGCCGAGTGGGAATACGCCGCCCGGGCCGGCACGAGTGGTGCCTACGGCCCCGGCAACGATCCAGCCGCATCGGACGCCTGTGCCTGGTACGGCGACAATGCCGACATGGAGCCCCATGCCGTCGCCACGAAGAAGCCCAATGCCTGGGGCCTCTACGACATGCAGGGCAACGTCCGCGAGTGGGTCCATGATTTCTACAGCCCGAAGGCATACGCGGACGCCGCCAGGGACAATCAGAACGCGAATCCGCAAGGTCCGAAGGAGGGCAAGGTGCACGTCGCTCGCGGGGGCTTCTATGATAGCCCCGCCGACGAGCTGCGCTGCGCGGCCCGCGCCTTTGAAGAGGACTGGTGGCGCATGAACGATCCGCAGATCCCCAAGAGCAAGTGGTGGCTGCCCCAGATCGACTCCGTCGGCTTACGCGTCGCCTGCGAAGTAGATAAGAAGAACGTCAAATAAGCAGCATTGGCTTGCCCGAGTTCGCGGGCATTGTGCAGTAGCAGGTGGCAGCGGCAAACCAAGAGGTCTTGTCGCTGCCACCTGTTGTATCATCGCGCCTGGCCCGGTCGCGTACGATGAGTGGAGAAGGGAGGATGTGTCCAGATCGCGTGACGAAGATACTTCATGTAGCCGCTGCTATCATCCTCTTCGCCGGTCCGGCGATTGGCAAAGACACATCGCCTGGACTCCGGTTCCTCGCAAACGACGGAGGCGGATACACCTTCGACACGGGCGTTCTGCGCGGCATGTTGCGACAGGACGGCAAGCCGAGAGGTCTCTCATCCGTCGTGCACGTCGCCACCGAGACAAGGCTGGATCGAAGCGTCGGCATTTGCAGTCACTATCGGGTGTTCACGACGAACCACCGGTACGGCACGGCAGCCTGGGACTGGCCCGGCACATCGAAGCGGCTTGCCGACGGAACCGTCCAGACCACCTGGCCCGAGGCGGCGGACCGCCCGTTCGAGATGACTGCCCTCTACCGATGGAAAGATCCGCAAACGCTCGACGTCGAGACGACCGTCACGGCCCGCAAGGACCTGCGCAAGTTCGAGTCCTTCCTGGCCTCGTACTTCGACGAGGCGTTCCCATCACCCTACGTGTACGTCAATGAGAACCCCGAGGCGGAGAACAAACCTGGCCTTCTCCTGGCAAGGCGGTTCTACGGGAACTGGCATATGTACCCCAGGGACGCCGAGGTCGTGCATATCCTCCACGACGGCCGATGGCAGATCGAGCCGAACCCCGTGGAGTGGACGATCATGCCTCCTGTGGCCGCCCCCGTCTGCCTGCGACGAAGCGCCGGCAAGAACCTCACGGTCCTTCTCATGTCACCGCCGCGGGATTGCTTCGCGATCGCCACGCCGCACGAGAGCGAAACGCACTACTCGCTCTACCTATCCCTCTTCGGGCGAGACCTCAAGGCCGGCGAAACCGCCAAGGCCCGCACACGATTCGTCGTCGCGGCAGACATCTCCGATACGCAGGTGCTCGCGCTCTACCGGCAGTACTTGAACGCACTCACGGCGTCTGTGCGTTGAATGGACTGAGTATGTCGCGAACGAGCCGGCCGTTCTCTTTGATCCGAACGACCTCGCTGTAGCCGGTCGGATCGAATTCCTCGCCGGCGGGCACAACATCATAGGCGATCCCGTTCTTCAGACAACGCGCGATCTCCCGTACGGCGGGTGTCAGCACCTGCTTGTAGGTCAGGCCGAACCGGTTCTTGCGGTTGAGCGGATAGATGTGCGTGCCCCACGTGTGGAGCTGCCAGGAGGTCGGCAGGCTGTAGCCATACGGAAGGACAACGGCCGTCGTCGCCGCGTGGCGCAGCTTATCGAGATCGCGTGGAGGCCGACTCTCGGCGTATTCTGAAAGTTCCCGCGCCAGGCGGAGCTGCTCGGTGAAAGGGACGTGGTGGTCATGATCGGACGTCCAGAACCAGATGTACTCTGCGCCCAGGTCGTACGCCAGTTTCATTGAGGGCCAGCGCAGATTGGGCTCGGCCTGCCCGTAGATGCTCATGCCCCACATGCTGTCGAAGACCCGAGCGGCCCCGCGCATCTGCGTATAGAACCACAGAAAGAGATTCTCCGGCGTGACCGGGATATCCACGCCGAATTCCTCATTGATCCGCTGGAGCATCAGGATCTGCTGTGAGTCCGCGTTCGGATCGATCCGCCAGCGACACTCCTGGATGATGCCGACGGGGTTCGCCTCCAGTTGATAGTAGCTGGTCTCCACGTACGTCTCCCAGATGGGAATGGCCGGCTCGACGAACTTCAGCAATCCAAGGTCGATTCCGTTGCCGGTCAGCAACTCGTGGTAGCGCGTCGGATACATCTTGCCGCGGATGTGCTCGTGGATCATCTCAACGGCCGTGCTCAGAGGCGCGTCGGGCGGATACTTGCCGGCCAGAATGCACGCGGGCTCGTCAATGAACATGCGAAGCCCGAGGAAGTTGGGGCGGTACAACTCCTCCGGAAACGCAATCTCCGGACTGAATCCGTCATAGAAGACCGGTGCGTGACAGATCCAATTCACCTGCTCGCCCCTGGCGGTGAAGTAGTTGATGCCGGCCGCGATCATTCTGGCGTAGTCATCCCGAGCGAACGGAACGTAGGTATAGTTCGCTTCGCGACTCTTTCGCCCCGTTCCATCATCCCGAAAATTCCGGCTGGTCCCAACGATCAGATCGCTGCGCAAGATCAGCTTCCGCACGTGGGCCGGCGGCCGCACATCCACCGGCTGAAGCACTTCACGCCGAACGAGTGGATGCCCCAGATAGGTCCCCCTCTCAAACAGTGGGTCGCCGGAGCCGGCCGTTTCATGGGGCAGCAGGTTCTCGACGAAACCGAACAAAGGCACCAAGGCATTCCCCGTCCGCCGATCCGCGTATTCAATCGGCGGCTGATTCGGCTCATGGAGAATGTATCGGCGCACGATGACATCCTTCTCTGATTCTGACGAGAATGGTTCGCCCTCGGCCAGGAACGAGACGTAAAACGAATCGCCAGTGACCTTCGTTCCGGTGAGTCGATACCACTTGCCGGCCGAATCGGGCGACGGGCTCACAGCGATTTCGAGCCGCGCGACCTGTTTCGGGTGTGGAGGATCCGGCAGTTCGGCCCTGTAGAGCGCGCGTTGGGACGAATCCGGTTGAGCCGCAATTGCAGACTGGGAAAGCAGCAGAGCCAGTGTGACGACCGTGTGCGTAGGGCCCATCGCGTGTTCCCTCAATATCGAGCATTTGTGCGTGTCAATTATAGAGCGGCTGCGCGACCCCGACAATGACTTCGACTGCAATAACCCTACGAGTTCGTCCGTCTCACCTGGGAATAGTCTTGTGTCACGCGGGCTCATCGCGATAATGAGAGCTTCGCGCCCGCGCGATAGCCGGGCCAGGAGTAGATGGTGACTGCCTGACCAGACAAACACCGATAACCTTCAGCAGAGTAGGAGAAGACCCGCAATGAATGAAACCGCCCCCAAGAGCACCTCACGCCGTGAATTCCTGAAGCATACCGGCCGGCTTGCCGCCGTCTCCGCCTTGACGGCGGGGATCGTCCCGCGCATGCACGCCGCCGAGAACAACACCATCAAGGTGGTCCTGATCGGCTGCGGCGGCCGTGGCACCGGGGCCGCGGATAACGCCCTTCGCGTCAAGAACGGCCCAATCAAGCTCGTCGCGATGGCCGACGTTTTCGAAAGTAAGCTCGAACGCAGCTACGAGAACCTCCAGAAGCGCCACGCCAATAAGATGGACGTGCCCGAGAGCCGCAGGTTCCTCGGCTTCGACGGCTACAAGAAAGCGATGGACTGCCTGAGCCCCGGCGACGTGGCGATCTTCGCGACGCCGCCCGCCTTCCGCTGGGTCCATTTCCAGTACGCCATTGCCAAGGGTCTGCACGTGTTCATGGAAAAACCCGTCACCGTGGACGGCCCGACCACGCGGAAGATGTTCCAGCTTTCCGAAGAGGCGGACAAGAAGAACCTGAAAGTGGGCGTCGGCCTGATGGTGCGTCACTGCCGCGGCCGGCAGGAGTTGCTCGGCCGCATCCGCGAGGGCGAGATCGGCGATATCATCATGCTTCGCGGCTACCGCATGAGCGGCCGGTCGGCCACGGCACGCCCCAAACCGGACAACATGAGCGAGCTGCTCTACCAGATCCGCACCTTCCATAGCTGGATCTGGGCCAGCGGCGGCTGCTACAGCGACTACTACATCCACCAGATCGACGAGTGCTCCTGGATCAAGGGCGCCTGGCCGGTCAAGGCCCACGCCCTCGGGGGCCGGCACTATCGGGGCGACTCCGTCGATCAGAACTTCGACACGTACGACGTCGAGTACACCTACCCGGACGGCACGAAACTCTTCTACCAGGGCCGCAACATGTCCGGGTGCCAAAACGGCTTTTGCAGCTTCGCCCACGGCTCGAAGGGCTCGGCCGTCATCTCGACCAGCGGCCACTCGCCCGGCAAGGTCCGCACCTATCGCGGCCACACGATGGAAAATGATGGCCTGCTCTGGCGCTACCCACAGCCGGAGAAGAGCCCCTACCAACTCGAATGGGACGACCTGATCGACGCGATCCGCAACGACAAACCGTACAACGAGGCGAAACGCGGCGCCGAGGCGAGCCTCGTGACCTCGATGGGCCGCATGGCCGCCCACACCGGCCAGACCATCACCTACGAGCAGATCCTCAACTGCCCGCACGAACTGGCCCCCGATGTGGAGAAGTTCACGCCGGACTACCCCGCCCCGGTCATGCCGGACGCCGAGGGCAAATACCCCTGGCCCCAGCCCGGCATCCTGAAAGACCGCGAATACTGAAAGGACAAGCCCAAAGCCGAATGATGCATTGGGCCCCTCGATTTCACAGAAGACAACCGACCCGCCGCTGGCCTTCGAGGCTATCGAACCCAGCGGCGGCTCCTTTTTCATTCCCACCTCAAATCTCCGGACTGACCACCACGGCCCCATATCTCGCCAACCCCACCCCGCGACGAGCCTGTCACCTATCGCTGATGCACTGTGCTACTCCTTGTTCTCGCGTTGGCCACTGCTTATCATCCTCGACGACAGCGAAGCATCCGGCCTTCGAATGGGAAAGCACTGCCGGACTGGCACTTTAGTCGAGGAGACACAAGAGGCCGATCCGGCGTTGACAGGCTGCAGAGCATCTGTATAGGCTACACCGATATACGCATTGTTGCTGAAGACTTCGCAGGTTGTGGGTGGCGTGCTGCGAAAAACCTGGCCGTACTCGGTAGATCGAAACATACAGTGGAATCTCGGGAAAGGATGGAGTGCTGCCCATGAGAATTGGAGGCTATCACATCGGTTTTGCAGGTTCTTCTCATGTGAGGGACGACAACGCGTTGCGACAGATCGCCGAGCACATCGGCGAGGAAGTGGTCCGCCGAGGGCATCGGCTGGTAACTGGCGGATGTTCCGGTGGATTGACGCAGTTGTGCGTCGAGAGGGCCGCGAAGTGGCTCGAGGACCACGGCTGGGCGACCGAACAGGAACTGCGAATCATCTCGATTGTGCCAAGAGAAAAGCCCCCAACCGTGAGCGTGGGCCGAGTGCTCTTCTGCGAAGACTGGTCCCGGGATCAAAGACGAGCCTACATGGCCTCACTCGAAGATTCGCTGATCACCATTGCGGGAGTCAAGGGCACAGCACGAGAAGGCCAATGTGCCTTCTGTATGGGAACGCCTGTCGTTCCAATCTACGGCGCAGGAGGGGCAACCCTAAGGCTCCGGTATCAGATCGAGGATGAATTCGCGACCCATCCCTTGTACGACGGTTTCATCAATTCTCCGAGATGGACCGCCCTCGACAGGGCCATGTCCCATCCGAAGAAGGCGGCGGAAGCAGCCGTGGGTCTCGCCGTCGAGATGGCGATGCGCAAGACTGACCTCCAGATGCGCCGTGCTGACAGTGCCAGGATGCCGGGTGAGAAGTACAAAGTATTCGTTGTGATGCCGTTCGATAACGCTTTCGAGGCAGTCTACGATGAAATCAAGCTGGCCCTTGCCGAGGCGCTGCATTACGCGTCACTCGGTCACGTTGAGTGCTTCCGCGCGGATGACCAGCGTACAGGAAAGATCGATGACTCGGTGTTTCAGGCAATCCGCGAGGCTGATCTGCTTGTCGTCGACCTGACTGGCAACAATGGCAATGTCCTCCTGGAGTACGGCTATGGACTGGCCTTGTATAAGAAGGCGATCCTGCTGAACCAGAGACCGGAGGAAACCAAGACAGACGTGAAGAACCACAAACAGATCAAGTACGACCCGGGCAAGCTCAAGGCTGGTCGTCTTTCCCAATTAAGAATGGACTTGGTCGCCGCGATCTGCGAACTGGAGCTCCCCCGCATGATCGATGCATCGCAGCACGTCGCGGGTTCGCAGGAAGCATACGCACAATGCGAGGCGGTACAAAGAGGATTCAACTGCATCTTTCGCAACGCATGGGATAGACGGGTAGAATAACGCGTGCATCCGTGTCGCCGCTCAGGACCGATGATGGAAGCAGATGGGTCACGGCGAGCCACACATGGTGTCACCGGAGGCGAAAAATGGCAAAATTGGGGGAAAAGGCGGGGGGAATTTGTTAAAATGGGGGTGTCGGAGCGTCCGATCGTGTTGGG
>CBFDDG010000258.1:0-7093 GCA_965603505.1 uncultured Phycisphaerae bacterium
CCCGAAACGGATTTCATCGGTGACTGAGTTAGTGCCATCACACAGTGCTATCTGATTAAAGGCCGACTGGTCAAAATCCAGATTTGTGATCGATGCGATAGCCTCCGACTCCGCCGGTTCAGTGGTCAGATCGGTGACGTTGAAGAGGAAATACTCATCGGGCGTGCCATTGGGCTTCCAATTGATTTTGCCAACAATCAGAGTTATCGCTGTTAATGGATCTGGTGTATATGAAACGCCCGATTCAATGGTTACGTCAACACTGTTATTGAAGGCAACCGCGCTGATGGGGCCATCGGAAGGACTGTGGATCGAGAACCCAAAACCACTACCGGGGGCGGACATCGTATAGAGATCCGTATGATTGAGCGGCTGCGTTCCAAAAATGAACATCGCACCTCGATAGGTGGCAGTTCCCGCAAAGAGTTGACTAAACCAGATTGTCGTATTGTCTCGTGTGAGAGCGGCCTGCGATGCGGCGGAAATCGTTCGGTGTGCTTCAACCCTGCCTGCATTGCCAAATCGGGACAAGGCACTACCGGCCACGGGCAGTGTTGAGAATGACAGACCCGAGTCGGCGTTGAGATTTTTGGGGTCTGCAAATTCTGTTAACCCGACGTAATAATCCCTGCCGTGGGACTTCGTTGCGACCCAGGGACCGTCAAAACCGGTTCCGCCGTTCAGGGTATCCAGCACTCCGGCCTCATAAATAAATTGCTCCTCAATAACGAGATCCGCGTTGGCCAAGGGGATCGTGAGGCCGAAGATTGCCATCGCCACGGCGGCAAGGGTCAATACGGTTCTGTTTCTTGCAATCATGATCGTCCTTCTTCAAAAAGCTTAGCGGCCATTGGCGCCAACGCGGCGCAACTCCATCACAACACTTCTTTCACTACGGTCGTGGCAGGTCGTAACTTGTCTCAACGTATTCTGCGCCGAGCCGTCTCATCTGGGCACAATAATCTTCAGGAAAAAGGACTGCACCTGAATCCGTCTCGACGCGGCAGGTGCAGCGGACCCCGTATGCGGGCGAAGCGGAGGTGTGGAACAGGACAAGCACCGTAGCGAAACAAGCCATCCATTTCATCATGGACCCTCCAGGGCATCTCTCAGTCCGGCCAGAGCCTTCCGAATTCGTACCATTCTTGAGTATAACACAGCAAAGCCGGCAATTCAACACCAGCCTCATCCCGGCCCCATTTGAGTCGGGCGATGCGGAATTCATACGATACCGAAGGGATGAGAAGGGGCTGCGAACGATGCCGCAGCCCCTTCTCGTTCTTGGCGTTGGTGTCCTATGACCCTGAACGGAGGCATTCCTTCGTTTCGGGTCAAGGCTTCGTCAGCCAGATATCATCGACGTAGACGACGCCCGTCTGGCCGCCTTCGACGCCGATCGTCAGCGTCGTGACCTTTGTCAAACTCACGCCGACCGAGGCAAGGTCGATGTCCCAGGCAATCCACTGGCTGCTCGCGATGTCGGCCGGGTCGCCGTCGTAGGGCACCTTGGTCCCGTTGATCTTCACGTACAACTGCCCCGCATTGTCGGGGGCGCCGCGGAAGTGCACGACCAGTGTCGTGACACCCGCTTCCGTCCAATCCTGGGCCGGTGAAAACGTGCGGTCGCCGTCAGAGTACCCCGGCCCGGTGGTGTTGTCGTACTGCAGCGGCATGGACTGACCGCCGCCGTGCACGATACGCGTCTCCGCGAAGGGGGCCTCCCAGTATCCTACGGTCGAGCCGGTATTGTTCTGCTCGCCGTCGATCCAGGTTTGGAAGATGGCCTCCCCGGCCTCGTAGTCATCGGTATAACTCTCGAAGTCATCCACGACCAGATAGGACAGCACGGAGAACTTCCAGATGCGTCCGGTATGGACAGTCGCTCCGTCGGCCTCCACCTCGTCGATGCGCCAGTAGTAGTCACCGCCACCGATTTCGACGAGATCGCTTAGCGACAGGCTGGTCGCGGTTTGATTGCCTTGGTACTCGGCGGAGTCCTTGGCCGCGGCGGCGACGGCTTCGCGGCTTGCGCCGAGATAGACGTCATGAGAGGCGGCCGTATCGCCGGCCGACCAGCGAAGGGAACTGACGTCGCGAATGTCCATCACGGCGTCGGGCGCCGGGGTGGGGTCCCAGGCCAGCAGCGGGTCGCCCCGCATGACCTCCATGATCTCGGCCTCGCTCAGTGCCTTATTGTAGAAACGCACGTCATCGACGGTCCCTTGCAGGTCCCGGCCGCCTTGTGAATCCTGGCCGATGCGAAGCGCTCCGTCGAACGGGTCGGGGTCGTGTGCGGCCTGGTTTCTCGCAAATGTACCCGTGCCATTATAGTAGACCGTTCCCCGCGTCGGCTCGACGACGAGGGCCATGAAGAACCATTCCTGGTCCGGTGGGACGATACCCGTGGCGAAATCCCACGCTTGATCCGTCCAGTGGTATCGCAGTTCATTGGCGGCGCCGAATCCCATGCCCGAGACCGCCGAGCCCTCTCTGCTGAAGAGCACCCCGGCCCAGTCAGCCTGGCTGCCGTCTCTCTTGACCCAGGCGGTCATCGTCACCGTATTGGTTTCCACGTTCAAGGCCGGGATTTCCACGTGGGCTCCATCGGCCAGGTACAGGGCGCCGTTTTGGACGCCGTAGGTCCATTCGGCGCTGCCGAGAATCCGGCCGTGAGAGCCGTGGCCGGACCAGTCTACCGCTGTGGCCCCGGCACCTTCATCGAGCGTCCACCAGCCCAGCAGGTCCGGATCCGTGACGGCGATGTCAGGAAGCGTGGTGAAGCTCCAGATGTCGCCTCGGTGCTCTATCGCGCCGGTAAATTCGTTGACCCGCCAGTAATAGGTCTTGCCGATCTCCAAGGTCGGGGGATCGTAAATGGGATCTATGGTCATGTAGCCCATGCCCGTGGCGCTCTCGACCTCCTCGAACGTTTCGCCGAAGAAGAGCTTGTGGAAGATATAGCCCAGGCCGTATTCCCAGGTGAGGTTCTGGTCCGGGTGGACGTATTGGATTCCGTCGGCGGGCGTGGGATTCCAGGCGGTCAGAGGCCGCACGCGGAAGCTCCAGACGTCCCCTGTCCAGGGGCTGTTCGGGTCCGCATCGTTGACCTCATCCACGCGCCAGTAGTACGTCTGCCCCGGCGTCAGCCCCGCCGCGTACGACGCCTGTGAAGTGACGTCCAACGATGCCTCCGTGGTTGCAGTGGGCTCCACGGCCCCGGCGGCCACATCGTCGGAGTTCTCGCCGAAATAGACCTGATGGGAGACCGCATAAGCGCCGGGCCTCCAGTTGAGCTCTGGGTCCGTCTCGTCGACGATCGTGCCATCGGCCGGGTCGGGACGAGCGGCTTTCCCCGGGCTGGCCGCTCCCGACGGCCCGATGCCGGGAACGTACTCGCCTTCATAGACATAGACAAAATCCAGCCAGAACGGAACTGTTGAGCCGGAACACAGGATCTCAAGCTTTACATTAGTGTGCAAGACGTTTGAGGTATAGGTGTACTCGGCCCAATCAGTCGTCAACTCAAAGCTCGTTGCTCCCCAAGCATCAACAGAGTTATCCGATGCTTTCATCTGTACGGTCAGGGGACGCGCCTCTTCTGCCTTGGCCCAGAAGCTAACGGTGTAGTTCTTGTCCAGGTCGGCCGAGAAGGGGTCATACAGCACAATGAAATACCAGTTGGTTTCTCCCACCGGGTTCACCCTGAGGCTTCTGTTGCCATCGGCGGCCTCGGTTTCATCGATTTCAACCGTGCTGGGCAGCCCGCTTTCGTAACCCCACGTACACCACTGCTCCCAGGCCGGATCGTCCAGAATAGCCTCATCCTCTTCGAAGCTCGGGTTCAGCAGCAGGTTCTCGACCTGGGCGTGAGTCACCGATGGGACGGCGACCAGGCCAAACGCCACTAACATTACCCAACAAATCGCTTGTCTACACATGATCGTCCTCCTTCAAAGAACTTAGCGGTCATTGGCGCCCACGCGGCGCTGCTTCATCACAATAGCCCTCTCAACACGATCTCGAAATGCCGCAATCTGTATCAGCGTATTCCGTGCCGAGCGGTCTCATCTCGGCACGGCAATCTTCAGGAAGAAGGCCTGCACCTGAATCCGTCTCGACGCGGCAGGTGCAGCAGACCCCGAATGGGGGCGAAGCGGAAGTGTGGAACAGAACAAGCACCGTAGCGAAACAGGCCATCCGTTTCATCATGGACCCTCCAGGGCATCTCTCAATCCGGCCAGAGCCTCCAGACTCACACTATTGTTAAGTATAGCACAGCAGAGTCGGCAATTCAACACCAGCCCCATCCCGCCAAAAAATTTCCTGTGCCCCGTACCAGCAGGATGGTATGCCAGACCTCGTGAAGCACGCTTGGTCTGAGCAATCAACGGAATCCCTCACCAGGTCTGCTGGCAGCCTATGATGCGACAAACGCCCATTTCGCCTCTGACATAAAGAGCTTCGCAGAAACGACTTATGAGATAACCGTGGAATTATCTGGAAGAAATCTCCAGTTGTTGGGTGCATGTAACCTGGTCAGCAGTACAGAGTCCCGTTTTTCGCTATTGCCGGACCCATTTGAGTCGGGCGATGCGGATTCCGTCGAGGGTCCCTTCGTTCAGGGCGGCGATGTAGCATTGGCCCTCGTGCCGGACGATCTCCGGGGCGGCGACGGGCAGCGTGCAGAGCAGGTATCTGTCGTCCTGGTTGATCCCGAACCTCGTCGGGTCGTGGGAGTAGTAGATGCTGGTCTTGGGCTTGCCGTAGGATTGGGTCCGGAACAGGTAAAAACCGTTGTCACCCAGCGTGACCACATGGGGGCACTCGGCCGACCAGAGGGCGGTGCCGGCCTGGCCGCCGAAGGCGACGACCGTGGAATCGCTCCAGTGCTCGAAATCGCTGGTGGTGCGCACGCAGTCCATGCCCTGGCGGTTGGGATGGCACGTGTAGTAGCCGTACCATTTTCTCCCGTGCAGCAGGAGCATGATGTCGCGCGTGTTGACGTCGGGCCCTTCGCTGAACATCCCGGTCTTGCCGTTGGGCTGGACGACGCGGGTGAACGTCTTGCCGTCCCGACTGGTGGCGTGGCAGATATTGACCCAGTCGCCGTAGAACATGTGCCACGTCTCGCCGATGCGGACGACGTGCGGGGCTTGGAGGCCGCCGGGCGTCTCGCCGTAGGCCGGATCGCCTTCCATGGCGATCCCCATGGGCTGCCAGTCGCGGTCGGTCAGGCGTTTGCCTTCCCAGCGATAGAAGAAGCGCGTCTTGCCGCCCTCGCCGCCGGCGGTAGTGTGACGGATGCACGACCAGAGCTGCCACGTCCCGTCCGCCGCCTGCCAGACGGCGAAATCGACCGGCTCCTGCTTGTCCGTGGCGTACTTGTGGTCCATCGGATTGCCTGCCACCTGCCACCAGGGGCCGTCGATTTGTGGGACAGGGACATCTCGCGGCACTGCACGCGCTGTGTTCATGAGGGACAGCGCCGAGACAATCACAACGAGTACGGCATGGGCTGAAGCCCATTCTACGCGCATGGTGGCCATGACTCTATCCTCCAGGCGGGGTGCCATGTCCACGCTCGCGTGCACATGCCGGACCCTGTGGCCGGAACATACTTACGGGGACCCTGAACGCGAGAAAACGCGTTTGGGAACCCACGGCCGTAGGGTGGGTTCTCAACCCACGCGTCGGATGCGCTGCGATGGGTGATCGCGTGGGTCAAGGACCCGCCCTACGAGCTGGCATGGTAAACGCATACCCAGCTACAGTGGACCAGTATACGCGAGATCGGGAAGCGACGGCAACGCTCGCCTACTTGAGTTCGATGGAGCCGCTGTTGGTCTCGATACGGAGCGTGCCGTTTCCTTCGCCGATGCGACCGGTGACGTTCTTCTTGCTGATCTGGCCGCTCAGAGTGATGGGCAGAGCCGTTCGAATCTGGCCGTAGCCCGTACTCAAATGCACCTGGCCCGAGAAGCCGGGAGGCGCGGTGAAGTCGACACTGCCATAGGAGCTTTTCACCTCGGCGGTGAGATCGGCCGGTGTCTCAGGCGAGCATACGATATCGACGCTCCCACTTCCGGAATCGGCCATGAGATGGGCCATCGTGATCTGCCGGGCCTCGACGCGACCATACGACGTGTGCAGATCGACGACGTCGGCGAGGGCCTCGGTGAGCGTCACGCTGCCACTGCTCGAATGCAGCTTGATCGCGTTGCCTTTGAGGCCGGCGCCGACGACCGAACCGTAGGAGGTTTCGGCTGCGCCCGTGAGGAACGAAGCATCGGACACGGCGATTTTGCCGCTGCTGGTCTTCAACACGAGATCGTCGCCGGAGAATTCCTCGCACGTGATCGAGCCATAGGAGGTCTCGATCTTGGCCGAGCCTTTAAGGTCGGCCACCGTGATGGAGCCGCTGCTGCTTCGCAGCGCGCTGGGCCCGATGATGCTCGTGCATGTGATCGATCCATAGGACGTGCTCAGGTCGATTGGGCCGGCGATGCCCTCGGCCTTCATCGAGCCGCTGCTGCTTTTGCCCTTCACCGTTCCCTCGATATTGGCCAGGCGGATACTGCCGTACTTGCTGTCGCACTTGACGTTCACCTTCCGGGGCGCGGTAATCGTGTAGCTGACCCCGATGGAGCAATTGCGCGGCAATTTCGGCCTGTCGGCACGGACGTTCAGCGTATCGGCAATCCTCTCGGCCTTGATCTCGACCTGCTCGGCCAACTGCTGTGCTTCTTCTTCCGTCGGCGCCCGGGCGACGATCTCGGCGACGATGTTGCAGTCCGTTACGTCGGCCCCGGTGACGGAGATCGATCCCGATTGCGTGGCCACGTCGAGCGCGTCGTTTGCAGCCAGAGGGGCCTGCCGGCTGACGGTCCTTTCATATCGGGCCTGGCCCCAGTCGCCGAACTCGAAATCGCATCCCGAGGCTGCAATGAGCGACACAATGAAAAGGCCGAACACTATACGTCGGTGCGAGCAATACGATTTCATGTCCATCTGTCCCGTCATTGGCGTTTTTAGCGTATGGTTATTGACCCGTCATGCGTCTTGAGGTAGACCTTGCCTTTGCCGTCGCCGATGG
>CBFDDG010000259.1:0-7092 GCA_965603505.1 uncultured Phycisphaerae bacterium
GTCCTGATCTCAGTGGCTACAAACTTGGCCTGAGGGACCTCGCTGTCAAAGAAAACCCCTACCACGTCGGCGGCGGCCGGCGATGTGAGTAGCAACACGCACATGACGGACAGCAATGCTTGATATCCCAGGGTCGTTGTTTTCATTGGAGTGTCTCCGAGAGAGTCCTACTTCCTGACATCAATTACGATACATCGATAGTCAAACAACGATACGATCGGGTTCAGGTCTTTCACCTGCAGGATCACGTGGATCCGCTTTCCGGCGGCTCCCTGGACGATCATTGCACGGTTGCGAGACCGCGATGCGGCAGCCTACGTACTACTGTTGTTTCAATTCCAGTCGCCTCACCTTCAGTCTTACGTTTCGCGCTAGTGGATAACACATTATTCTGTCACGGAATGCGATCGCAGCGTACAGTGCTTCTATCGTCAACCGGCACACTCGGACGGGTCAATAGGTTGCTTCGACTCTCTACCTCCAAGCTGCAAGGAGTGCGGTGAATGTGCTTCGTTTCTTGCGGACTTGCCCGCTGAATCTGTCGAGACCTTTGCGTCAGTACCGTCGTCCGGCTCGAGGGCATACACGCGGAAGTCCGTATAGATGTGGTGGGTGCCCACCATGCGAAATCCGAAATATCCCTCGCGGTAGACCGGAAACCGATTCAGATCGTAGACGGCCTTCTGCGTCACCTGCTTGCCCTTGCTGTCACGCCCTTCAACCTGGATGCGGTCGCCGCGGACGATCTGGTAGTTCAGCTTGCCATCAACGATGTACTGGACCACGTCGTCGTAGGCGACCAGTTGCACGGTCATGCCCTTGTCTGGCGTGATCAGGTAGTCTCGTTGCCCGTCCTTATCGTTAAGCGCGATGTGCTCGGCCAGCTTGCCGTCCACTTCGCGCGGATACCGCCGCATGCGGGTAGTCAGGTTCGCGACCGCTCCGCCGCCGCCCGTACTGGCGTAATATCCGTGCATCTTGTCGTAGGAGCTGAACTTCCCGGTGTACCGGTCCGAATCGAATAACCCTCGCTCAGGATCTGCCGGATCGGTAGCCATCCAGAAGTTGTTGATGTCGCGCGGCTGAACGCCCTTGATCGCCGGCTTCGGCGTTGGGCAGAGCACGTTGTAGACAATTGTCACGCGCGTCGGGAGCTTCTTCTTGAACCACACCGTACACCCGCGCCCCGGCAACAGGCAATTCAGGGCGTGGTCTCGCGCCTCGACCTTCGCCGGCGGGAATCCCGATCGCTTCTGGATCTGGACCGCCCAGTTGTCAAGATTCTCGAAGTCATCCTCAGCAAGCAGCGGCCCAACCTTGAAGAGGCCGACGCCACGGCCAAGCACCAAGGGGCTCTCAGCGTTGGGACGCGGTGAGTTCGACGCTGCGGTCTCGGATTGGCCAACTCCGCTCATACAGCCGGCGACAAGCAGCAATTGAGCGGACAGGGCAATTTCAATTATCCTCGAAGTGCAATCTCTCATATGAAGCCGTTCCTTCTCAGCCCTACTGGTTCAACACTCAACATCATTACCAACCGTATCGAAACAGGCGAGGAATTGCCAATCCCTGCCCGGGGCCTTCGAGGCCCTGCTTTATCGAGGGCGGAGGGTTTAAAGCCGATCTCGCCGGCGCTAGCCCTTCATCGGATAGCGGTCATTTTCTTAGCGGAGTGGAGGATTCGCGGTGGCGAGACGGTGTCAGAGCTCCCGGTACGATGCGCATCGCCACGCCGCCCTGTCTTCCCATTGCCGCACGGATCACTGTTTTCGCGTTGACGCTCCTCCGCGAAATGTCCACCTTCGTGCGCGTGGAGAGCGTCTCCACGTCGCGGTAGATGTGCGCCACGTACTCCCGGTCTGCTGGCAAGAATGAGAGGGCAACATCGAGGGTGCGCGGCTCGATCGCGTTGAGACAACCAATGAACCACTCTTCGCCCTTCCGCCTGGCGATCACTGCGTAGGCGCCAATTCTCGAGTGGAGCACTCTCGTCTCGTCCCAGGTGGTAGGAAGGTGCTTCCAGAACTCGAGCTCAGGTTCGTCATTCGCCGTCGCGGGACGGTCGTACCAGAAAAGGAACTGTATCGGGCTGAAGAAACAGACGCTCTTGGCCAGTTGACTCGCATGCGAAGAGACCTCGTCCACGCGCCTGTTATAGTAGCAGAACGTATGGTCGGCCGGAGCGACGATCATGCGGGTGAAGAGGTTCGCGAGAACCTGCTCGGGCGGCGGGCTGGTTTCGTCCCCACCGATGCCCTCAGCGGTCATGAAGTTGGGGTACGTGCGCTGCCACCCGGTCATGCGATACTCGTCATGCACGTCGACGAGCAAACGATACTTGGCGGTCTTCCGGATCGCGTCGTGCATCCAGGCGGTCCACTTCTGGGAGCCGTGCTGGACAAACCCGTACTTTATGCCCGCGATACCCCACTTCTTGTAGAGGGGCAGGAGGTCGTCGAGCTGACGCTCCAGGTGCCGCCGATTCACATAGACGAAGACGCCGATGCCCCTCTCCTTCGCGTACCGCAGGACCTTCTGGAGGTCGAGGCCGCTACGAGAGACGGTGCGCGCATCGGACGAGTCCTTCCGCTCGGAGCCGTACCAGCCTGCATCGTATTCGATGTACTGAAGGCCGTACTTGACTGCGAAATCGACGCATGCCTTGCCGCCCTCCGTGGACAGGGAGACCTCACGTATTACCTTGCCCGGGCGAATCCAGCTGGTGTCTTTAATGGCACAAGGGGCGTTCAGGTTCAGAATGAGATAGTTGTGCTCGAGAAGCTCGCCTGGAGTGTCACCGGCCATTATCACCCGCCAGGGAGTCGTCAGCGGCAGCGTGGAAACAACCGAACTGTGGAGCCGCGCCTCAAGGCAGTTCGGTGCGGTCTCCGAGCGCCTGACGCGCATCCGAGCGTAATCGACGAGCGCCGCCTCGGCGACGGCGAGCACCTTGTTGTCGGCAGTCTCAAGGACGCACGGGCGTTCGAGATCGTGGCGCGTCTGACTGAGCTTGATCTTCTTGTACTTGCCTTGGGCCGACGTGACAGCCCAGACATCGTGATCTGCCGTGAACCGAAACTCCGTCTGCTCCGAGGCGATTCGGAACTCCTTGCCCCGGGGGCTCTTCTCTATGATATATCGAAAAGCGACGCCCTCGTCGTACGCGCGCGCTTCGATCTTCAGCGCGGCCGACGGATTCGCCCGCGTGTAAAGGACGGTGATGCTCCGGTATCGATCAGGAACGGATGCGCGTTCGCCCCACACTGGTTTCCATTTGGTGTTTGACGAGGCCTGCGAGACGGTCGTGGGACCCTGGAAGTTCGTTGTCCAGTTGATGCCCCCGTCGAGCAGGAAACCGAGGCCACTGGGAGTGATAATCGTACGATTCTTCCATCGAACGGTGTAGGTGGGGCGTCCATTCCTGTCCGTGGAAAAGCTGACGGCGTAGCGTTTTGCGGGGGACTCGAGCATGGTCGTACCAGCATACACCAGGAGGGGACTGAGCACGATGGCGAGGGCCGACAGGACTGCCAACGGGCGACTGAGTAGTTGTGCGTTCATGGCAATGACAGTAGAGTCTCTGGACACCGCTAATTCGCTCCTTCCCGCGTGAACAAGATCGTGCCAAACCCGAGATGATCCCCCTTGAAGCCCGGACCTTCCGGTCGCATCTTCTTCACAACGGCTGCCGTGAAGGGGCAGGCCATACCTCGCCGATGCTTATAGTGGTTGTAGACCATCTCGAAAATCGGCCGACCCCTGAACCTGCCTCGTCCTTTTGACGAGATGGAGGTATGGTGATACTTGCCGGTTGTATCGGTGGTCTCCTGGAAGGGCACGGCGTTGCCGAGGTTATACGAAGCAGTGTACTCGAAGCCTGCCAAGATGCGATTGTTCTCCGCACCGTATAGATCGAGGCCCTGATTCCAGGCAATCTCTGCGACGACGGACAGGTACCCCAAGCCGAGCATAGTATGCTGCTGATCACGGCCACTCTCCTGACACTGCCCTGCTGCATTAATCACATAATGCGTCAACCGTGCGTTGTCCTTACCTTTGCGGAACCAGTGTACCGCCCGATCAAACACGGCTCGATCGTTCGTGAACACACCAATGGCCATAACGGTCTGGAGCGCCGCCAGCGCCCAGTTTCCATTGGCAAAGCCTGCCATGTCCTTTAGCACGGGATAGTACACATTCGTGAGCATGGATTCCATCTGGGCAATATCACGTGCGGCCCACCCGGCCTTCGTATACCGAAGAATCTCAGCAGCAGCGGCAAACTTGATTCCTGAGATCCCGGCGGCCAGAATCCTGTCCCGGCCGCTGATGACCTTCAGCTTATAGGACCAGGCGTTGAGTATCTCGATGGCCTTATCCGCGTGGGCCTGCCGCCTTGTGATTGCCCACATCATGGCATTCTGGTAGGCCGCGTTGGCGTCACTCTCGTGTTGTGAGGACTTCACACCAGGCTTGCGCCCGGTTTCCACGAATCCTCCTCGCACCACGTAGTCGCTTGATGATTGTGAGTGACTCTGCAGTCTCCTGAAACCGTCGAGATAGGGTTGAGCACCGGCCGCCACTTTCTTCCGCATGCGCTCCAGGTCCGTAGCCGTATGCAGGATGCCCGGATGCACGAAGCCCTTTGCTGTCTTGCCGCGATCACTCGTCTTCGAGAGATCGTCAGCAGCTGCAGCGAACGATACAAACGACACAGACGATAGGGACATGACAGCCACCCCAAGAAGCCTAGAGAACTGTCTGTTCATGTTCCGGTGTTCTCCTTACCCGACATTTCCTGGCTGGCCTCTCTCCCCGCGGTTGTTGCGGGGGTGCACACAGCATGATATCCGATCTGGCCTCGTCCAGCAACGTGTTTCAGCCATATAGCGCTGGACTCAATGATCGGCAGGCCCAGCATCTCGCAACACCGTCGAACAGGCATTGGTTCGGCCGATTCCGCGGGATATCACATCTGGGGAGCCACTGGTCCAGGGAGGAAAGGCCGCGACCGTCGACGATGGTACAAGCCCCCCATCTACGCGGCCCCTTGCCCTCACGCGTTGCTTGTCAGTACAGCACCATTCACCAGGCAGTTCGAATTTCAGTCGATCGCCATTTACCGGTTTGGTCTTATCGATGGCAAAGTGGGGCTTGTTGCAGGCGTGAATGGTCAGGACTTCACCGGTCTGTGCGTTCCAGACCTCGCCCAACCGTATGGTGATTCTGACCGAGAAGCGACGCATGGAGATGATGTCGTTTTACTACAACCAGGCCCTTGCGTGGAAGCGCCCCGTCGTGCTGACGTACAAACGGCCGGACCTGCAGGAAGGCACGGCGACGATCGACCTGGAGCGGTCGCGCATGGCAGACATCTACCCCGATCCATGGCTGACCGACACGTCGGTTGCGAGCAGTTCGTGGGCGTACGCCTCGGATATCAAGTACTACCCCACGAACCGGATGGTTGACGACCTGGTGGACATCATCAGCAAGAACGGATGCATGCTGCTGAACATCGCACCGGCCGCCGACGGCACGATTCCCACCCCGCAGCGAGAACGACTGCTTGGAATCGGCGCCTGGCTGAAGATCAACGGCGAGGCGATCTACGCCACCCGCCCGTGGAGGATCGTTGGCGAGGGGCCGGCCAAGACGCCTCAGGGCCACCTGGCCGACTTGAAGTTCAAAGGATTCACGGCCGCTGACATCCGCTTCACGCGATCCAAAGACGCTACTACCCTATACGCCATCGCCCTGGGCTGGCCCGAGAGCCGAACGCTGACCGTACGCGCGCTGGCGGGAGGCAAGGGCGTGGTGCAGAGCGTCCGCCTGCTGGGCCATTCGGGCAAGCTGACATGGACGCAGACCGACAAAGGGCTCGTCGTCAACCTTCCCGCCACGGCGCCCTGCGAGCACGCTTTCGTGTTGAAGATCACCGGTAAGGGCCTGTAGCGCCGACAGCAGTCGTTGTTTCTTCAAGAATGCATCGATCGACTTCTCGCCCCCGACGCGAACGAGACGGACTTCCTGGAGGAGGCAGCTGTACACGAGCAAGGAAGCGGAGGCGGCGTTCTTCGGAAGAACGAAGTAGTTCGGCCGCCCGTAACGGCGGACGACGGATCGCATAATCTTCTTGCCCTTGGCGTCGAAGACCTCCAGGATGACACAGGAATTGTACCCGTTGCCTGTCGCCTTCGCCGACAAGGCGTACGTTCCGGAACGATGCAGTGGAAACGCCGTGCCTCGAGAGCCGTATTTCGTATCGAAGACGGTCTTGCCATTCATCGTGATGATCTTCCCGCCGGCGGAGATGTTCTGCCAGCCGGAGTAGTTCATCGCCCCGAGGGCGAAGACGGGGTTGATGTTGATAGCGCCTTCATCGGCGGTCTTCGCGAGTTTCAGATTCTGCATCGCAAGAGTAATGCCGTCTCCCGACGCGACGTCAAGGCGCAAGGCAACAGCGTTGGGGGGCGTGTGGAACACGTCGGTGTAGGTGCGTTTTCCACGGAAGGGCATGCTGAATACCAACGGCCGCCCTGTGACTTTGCCTGCGGCATCGAGGAAGTGGATCTCGCGAGACGGCAAGACGGGGCTCTTCCGCCCAGGCCGGGTGAAGACTTCGAACCGGGGATTCTCCTCGATAGTCTCGACGTCTCCCGTGAACGAGCCGTCAAAGCTCAGCGTGTACCTGGTGTTCGGCATCACGGGGACGGCTTTCAAGCGTCCGCGCGACGCCGTAATAACAAGCGAGTTCACCCCATCCACGGAGGCGATTCGGATCTTCTCGGCCTGGACATTCCCCTCGAGGTAATCCTTAGGATTCCCGCTCGCAAACCCGTTGCCATAGGGCGATGCGGCCAGGAGCGGCAAGGCAGTGAGCACCATGGAAAGACTGACAAGTAATCTCATGATCCGCTCCCGGACTGGATGATGATTGGAAAGTTGCGGTAGTAGAGGGGCAGGCCCTGGTAGGACACGTGTTCCACCGATCCGTCCGCCCGGCTGATCTCTCGCGTGCAGAACCAACGGAAGTGGGTTTCTTTGCCTGCCACGAGGTTGAACGCGGACATCGGAATCACCACGATGGCC